>NZ_VTYM01000045.1:0-14540 GCF_013113925.1 Alteromonas sp. 07-89-2
ATTGATAATATACAAAAGTTGTGCAATACATAATAAGTGTCTAAAAAACACACTAAAAATAATTAAAGCAATAAATCAAAGTCTAGGGAGACTACAATGTTTACAAACCACAAACTGGCAAAGTCGGTGAGACTTGCCTGCGCCTTTGGCGCTGCCGCATCGTTGGCATTTTCTGGTAGTATTTATGCCCAAGATGACGTCGAATCAGAGGAAGAACCGGTTGAGAAAATCGAGGTTACTGGTTCGCGTCTACTTTCAAACCCAAATGTTGCAGCAGCAACTCCTGTACTGAGCGTATCAGGCGCTGAAGCAGCTGCTCGCGGTAACTTACGTGTAGAAGATTTCGTTAACGTGCTTCCGCAGGTGTTCGCCGGCCAAGCATCAGAAGTTTCGAATGGTTCAACAGGTACTGCAACACTAAACCTTCGCGGTTTAGGTGCGAACAGAACGTTAGTACTTATCGACGGCAAACGTCTCCCTTATGGATCCTCGGGTACCAGTGCTGCTAACGTCGACTTAGTTCCAACGCAAATGCTAGAACGTGTTGATATCCTAACTGGTGGTGCATCAGCGGTATACGGCTCTGACGCCGTCGGTGGTGTTGCAAACTTCATTCTTCGCGATGATTTCGAAGGTGTAGAGTTTGGTGGTCAGTTCAGCACAAACTACGCTGACAACGATAACGGTCTGTACGAAGGCGTGCTAAACGCTGCGCAGCAGCCTGTTCCTGGTTCAACCATGGACGGCGATGAAACGCTCATTTACACAATGTTTGGCGCATCTTCTGCTGACGGTAAAGGCAACGTAACCATCTACGCATCGTATGAAGATCGTGAGGAAATTGTCCAGGCTGACCGAATTTTCTCAGCGTGTACGCTGGGTCAAAGCAATGGTGCATCAAGCTTCGAAGGCTTTGGTTGTGTAGGTTCAGCAAACTTCCGCTTGTTTGGTGGTCCGGGTGGTTTTGCGTTCCAAGAAGAAAATGGAAACATCATCTCTTACGCTGGCGGCCCAACACAAACCTATAACTTTGGTGCAACTAACTTCTTCCAACGCCCTTCTGAGCGTTACCATTTCTATGCGAAAGGTGACTATGAGCTTGCAGACGATTTAGAAGCTTACGCAGATTTTTCATACATCAACAACACGAGTGATGCTCAGATTGCACCAAGTGCCTCGTTTGGTATTGGCGCATACGACATCAACTGCGGAAACCCATTCATCCAAGGTAACAGCGGCATAGCGTTCACTGACATTTTCGGTTGCTCGGCTGACGATATTGCAAACGATGTGATTGTTAGCGGAATCACTGCATCTCACCGTAACGTTGAAGGTGGCTCACGTAATTCTCGTTTAGAGAACAGCGCATGGCGCTTCGTTGGTGGCCTAAATGGTTTCATCGATGACATCTGGGCGTGGAATGTATTTGGTCAAATCTCTGAAACTCGCGACCAGAGTTCAGCAACGAACGATTTTGTTGTTGCGAATTTACAACAAGCCCTGTTAGCAACCACTGACGAAAACGGTAATGTTGTTTGTCTTGACCAGTCTGGCGGCTGTGTACCTTACAACATCTTCCAACGCCCTGGCGGCGAGAGCTCTGTCACGCAAGACCAGTTAGATTTCATCCAAGGTATCGGTATCGTAAACGGTGAAACATCACAAAAAGTTTTTGGCGCGGATATCCAAGCTAACTTAGGCGATTACGGCATTAAGATCCCTACTGCTGATGATGGTATTGGCGTGCTGTTTGGTGTTGAGTATCGCAAAGACGAACTTGCTTCATCACCTGATGAAATCAGCCAAGTTCAGGGCGGTGGTTTCACCGGTGTAGGCGGTGCAACACTTGCCGTTTCAGGTAAAATCGAAGTTCGCGAATTCTTCACAGAGGTTCAAGTACCACTTGTTTCTGGCGCAGAGTTCGCGGAAGAGTTAGTACTAAGCGCGCAGTATCGTTTCTCTGACTATGACGCAGACGGTAACGGCACGACTAACAGTTTTGACACCAATGCCTACGGTTACCAATTAGCGTGGACACCAGTAGATGATGTTAAACTACGTGCACAATTCCAGCGCGCTGTTCGAGCGCCTAATGTAATTGACTTGTTCACGGGTCAAAACACTGGTCTACCTAACTTAAGCCCAGCGGGTGTTGATGCAAATGGTGAGCAGCTATACGATCCATGTGCGGGAAGCAACCCTATCGCGACGCTTGAGACCTGTGCAAGAACAGGTGTGACAGCAGCGCAATACGGTAACATCCTTGACGTTATCTCTGGTCAAACACAATCACTAACAGGTGGTAACCCACAACTATCTCCTGAAACTGCAGATACCGTAACCTTTGGTGTTGTAATTACACCAGCAAGTATCGAAGGTCTTTCGATTACGTTGGATTACTTTGATATTGAGGTAGAAGATGCGATTTCTGCTGGTATTCCAGCTCAAACAATCTTCGACAACTGCCTAGATTCAGGTGACCCAACCTTCTGTAATCTAATCACGCGCTCTTCAGCTGGTTCACTTGCAGCAGGTACGTTTGGTGTTGGTTTCCAACAAACAAACTTAAACATTGCTACACTTAAAACTTCGGGTCTAGACGTCCAAGTAGGTTACAATTTCGACACAGAGCTGGGTGATGTGAGATTTGACTACGCGGCAACTATGCTAGATGAGCTAAGCACCGTACCATTCCCTGGTGGTGACACTGTTGAGTGTGCTGGCTTCTTTGGTAACGCGTGTGGCGCTCCTAACCCTGAGTATCGTCATAGATTTATGGCAACGTGGAATACCAACCTAGACGTTGATATTACTGCGACTTGGAGACACTTCGGTACAACTGATAACGATGATGACGGTGATACACTAGAAACTGGATTCAAAGCTATCAACTATCTTGATATCTCTGCTACTTATTTCATGAACGATAACTTAGAGTTCACGCTAGGTGTTCTTAACCTTCTTGGTGAGCAACCTCCAGTTTACTCTGGTGCAGGTCCAGCTCTTGGTAACGGTAACACGTACCCAACAGTTTACGACACTAGCACAAACTGGTTTGCTTCATTCCGAGGTAAATTCTAAATCCAAATCTCCCTTTGGACCTAAGCAAAAAGCCGTTTATGTTTAATAAACGGCTTTTTTATTTGACCTAGTTTTATAAATCCCTCATTCAGTTGTTAAGGGCTACATCTCCCCTCATTTGAAATCTAAAAATTCGCAAAAAGCGCAGGCTTATATTCGTATCTGACACTTTTCTCATAATAAGCACTCAACTTGCAAAATCTCTTTCTCGTCTCAATGGCATTTACTTAGCATGCTAAACAAATAAAATAGTTAGCATGCTAAGTAAATCAACGGTTTTTACATGTCATTTTCGGAACCTATGCCACTTCAACTTATTGCGCTTTTTGCCCGCACTGCGCAAAAGTGCAGAAGAACTGTCACTGAATCGGTCGCTCATCTCGACCTTACAGAGTCTAGATGGCGCGTAATGATTCATATGTCATTACTTGGTGAGGGCTGTACGCAACAGATGGTGGCAGAAAGCTTGGAAATAGAAATGCCTAGCTTAACTCGCACAATTAAACAGCTCGAAACTACCGGGTTAATCAAACGCGTTACCGATACTAACGACAAACGAAGTCGCTTACTTTACTTCACAGATATGGGCAAAGGTCGAATGAATGATATCGAAAGTACATTGATGGCGCTGCGAGATGAAGTGTACGCAGGAGTATCTGAAGAAGAGTTACGCATTATGGCTAAATGTGTTCAAAAAATTGAAGTTAATGCCGCAAAATTATTGGAGTCACTTAAGTGAGTCAACGAACCCCAGATCAGGAATTTGCTAGGTATATAAAGCTGGCTTTGGTCGCTTTTGCCATCTGTTTTATCTACTTTATTATTGCAGATATACGCATGCCAATGACACCACAGGCGAGAGTCTATCATCAGGTCACGCAAATCTCTCCTCAGATAAATGGGCCGATAAATGAGGTGCTTGTCAAAAATAACCAAACCGTCGAGGAAGGGCAGGTTTTATTTGTTATTTATGAGACACCTTACCTAATTGCCCTTGAAAAGGCGCAAATTGATTTGGCAAATGTGGAGTTAGAGAACGCTCAGATAGATGCGAAAGCGGAAGCGATTAGAGCCAAAATAGAGGCTGCATCGGCGGTTTACGACGAACGCAACAGTGAATTTCAACGACTTAATTCCTTAGTTCAAACTAAAGCGGTATCTCAACAAAACGTGGACAAAGCGTACGCGCAACTTAAAAGCGCTGAAGCTGAAATTAGTGCGCTTGAAGCCGATCTAAACCAGCAAGTTGTTGCAAGAGGTAAGCAAGGTGACAAAAACCTAAAATATCTAGAAGCGGTAAATGCGGTTAAACGGGCAGAGTTGAATTTAGCCTATACCAAAATTAAAGCACCGCATGACGGCATAATGGCAAACATGCAGGTAACTCAAGGCACTTATGCTAAACAAAGTACGCCCCTTGCCTCAGTTGTCGATAACACGCTAGATGTGGTTGCAGATTTTCGAGAGAAATCACTCGCTAATGTAAAAGAAGGCATTCGCGCTAACGTCGTTTTTGATGCACTACCGGGCAAAGTATTTGAAGCTAAAGTGGAAGAATTTGAAGCTGGTGTAAGCGACGGCCAACTTGCCGCCAACGGCACCCTTGCAAGCGTTGAAAAGTCGAATCGATGGGTACGAGATGCACAGCGCCAACGTGTCCACATTAAGCTTGAAGAACAAGAAATATCGTTAAATCACCTCACCAGTGGCGCTCGCGCTACCGTGCAGATAGTTCCAGACAACCCTATTGAAAGTGTGGCAGCGAACATTCAAATTCACTTTATAAGCCTGCTGCACTTCATTTATTAGACTTTGATTATGGTTTATTAGACTTAAATTATGGATTCACAGCTAAGTAAAAATGATGTTCAGCAGATGCTTAGGATCGCCTCCGGCGCTACGTTGGGCTTCGCTATATCGAAAGCGCTGGATTGGCCTAATCCGATATTTTTTACCTTGTACCCTATTTTATTGCTTGGACTGGTAGCCGTTTTAAATGGTCACATTATTCGACAATTTCTTGCCGCAACCATCTTTCCAGCGGCAGCTGTTTTAGTGTTATACGGCTTGTTCGGAAGCCACCCATTACTGATCACGCCGCTAATCGCCATCACTTTCACTTTTCTGTTTTGGCAAATGAGTAAAGGTACGCTGTATTTATTCGGTGCGTTTTCCCTTGTAGGACTTTCGCTGCAGCTACACTTTGCCAGCTACAGCAGCGATGGAATAGATATCTACGCATTAGTGATATCAAACATCGGTGCAATTCTGTTGGCATTGATAATTGCATTCGCTTTGCATATTGTTTTTCCCGATGAGGAGCCGCGCACGCCTTTACCCAAAGCGGCAAAAGATAAAGCAAGTATTCGCCACGAAGTCATATTATGCACCACTGTCGCCACGCTATCGTTTGCTGTATTTCAAACCTTCGACTTAGTAGATTCGATATCAGCACAAGCAGCAAGTGTATTGATTCTTTTTCCACTGTGTTGGAAAGGAGCCACATTGAGTGGCTGGCAGCGAGCGCTGGGCACACTAATTGGGTGTAATCTTGCCCTGCTCGCCCAGCTCATTTTGCTCAACTATAGTGACACGTTGTTTTTCGCAAGTTTCAGCTTATGGATATTGGTATTTTTCATCAGCCGCCAGCATGTGCTTAGCGGTGGTGGTGCTGGCACTGGCTTTGGCGTACTTACCACATTTGGCATTTTGTACGGCCAGTCACTCTCTCCACAACAGGATATTATTTACAGTGCGCTGTATCGCTTTTCATCGGTAGTCGTGGCTATTGCACTTAGCCTGTGCGTTATTTATGTAGTACACAGTCTACTTAACAAATTCCAGCCTACACGACACCACACGTTTACTTAAAAGGCCTGTAGTTATAACGCTTACTGGTTAAAATTTGTGGACGAAAAGTTGATTTGCTACTTCTAGGGCCTGTTGACCTTTGGTGTACAAATTTTGGTCTAAATGGAAGCCTTTTAATCGCGAAACAGTCCTGCAAGCCTAGCGGGCTAAGTTAAAGGACTGTGACAAAGAGTAAAAGGCTTCCATAACGCCCCCTTCGGGCAGCGCCTTTGTGCCATCTATACTGCGTCGAATGTTCTCGATTTAGAACCACTAAACCGTCAAACATTCGCCTTGTCTAGATGGCACACAGACCGCTGCAAAAATGTACAACAAAGGTCAACAGGCCCTTGAAATGTACTGACCCAATAAAAAAGGCTTCGACGATATCGTCGGAGCCTTTAGGCGAGCAGAGGAAGCCCTTTAGATCGCTAAGGATAGAGAAGGACCTTAATCATTCCGGCTTTATGAAACCGCAACCACTGCCTTTCGCTTGTCTTCTTTTGAAAATTGCAGCGCGTTGTTCAAATTATCGAATTCAAACACGTTAGGTATTTCGACAACCAACGTTTGCTCAGCAACTTGCTCAAGTAACGCCTCACCGTCTTTCACCAAACGCTGCCACTGTGACAAATCGCCATAATCATGCAGCGCACTGAGCGCTATCTCATGATAAGAAATAGTACGCGTAAAAGGCGCATCAACAGGCACTTCAATACGACCTAGAATACTCACTACGTGACCATTTGCTTCAAGAAGCGGTACAAGTGACGCCGCATAGTCTGGCCCGTTCGCGTCGAAAAGTGCGTAAAATGTTTGTCCTTCAGGTTTAACGCGATGGATGGCTTTTACGCCCATCTCATCGGCTTGCTCTTGCGAAAAGCTCCCTGAGATAACATGTACATTAAAACCGGCCTGAGAAAGCATTTGCGCCAGCAATTTGTTAACGGCGCCCATACCGCTGACTAACACGTCAGCCCCTTTTCGGACCGGCACTTTACTAAACGCTTGCCAGGCAGTAAGCATTGGACATGGCAACGCAGCAGCTAGTGCAAAATCAACGCTTTCCGGCACGACCATTACACGGCTAGCATACACTTCACTATGATCGGCAAAGCTTCCGTTTTCACCTAGGCTATGATGGTAAGCCACACGCTTACCCAATAGACTGTTATCAACGCCCTCACCTACAGCGACAACAACACCCGCACCGTCCACACCGGGAATATGCCCTTTTTCCCAGTCGCGCGGGTTATCATCGATAAATTTCCAGTCAACTGGGTTAATGCCAATAGCATAGTTGCGCACGACAATACGCCCTGCCTTCGGCTCAGAAAACTCGCGTACCTGCTTTACCAGCGATGCGCCAGCTTGTTCAAATTGCCAAACGTTAGCTTGCATAAAAGCTCCTTAACACAGTGATTTTTCCGATTAGTCCCACGCAGGTGAAAAATCTGGGTTAGCTTGACGGTCGCCACAATCTAGCGCGTCAATCTTTGCGATATCGTCAGCGCCTAAGGTAAGTTCAAGCGCTTTGAAATTGGTTTCCAGATTCTTGCGCTTAGTCGACGATGGAATAGTGACTAAACCATGGGCCAGCTCCCAGGCTACCACTACCTCAGCAGTGCTCACGCCGTGCTTATCTGCTATTGCAATGATGGTCTCGTCTTTTAGCACTTTACCAACAGCAAACGGCATATATCCTGTCACTGTGATACCGTGTTTCTCACACGCTGCACGCACTTTTTCATTAGTAAGATAAGGGTGTACCTCTACCTGATTCGTGGAAATAACGCCCTCGCCCAAGATACTCACCGCTTCTTCAATTTGTGCCACGGTAAAGTTAGAAATACCAATTTCTTTTGTGAGTCCCAGTTCCTTAACGCGCAGCAATTCACCTAGGTACTCTTCCATGCTTTCGCCGTTTTCCGGTGACGGCCAATGAATAAGTAGCAGGTCAACATACGACAGTTGAAGCTTTTCCAAACTCTCTTTTACGCTATCCACAAAGCTTGC
The DNA here is from genome assembly GCF_013113925.1 of Alteromonas sp. 07-89-2. Taxonomy (NCBI): domain Bacteria; kingdom Pseudomonadati; phylum Pseudomonadota; class Gammaproteobacteria; order Alteromonadales; family Alteromonadaceae; genus Alteromonas; species Alteromonas sp. 07-89-2. The sequence goes on from NZ_VTYM01000045.1 coordinate 7,948, forward strand.
TTTATTCAGCTTGTCATTCCACACCTTGGTGGTGACGTAAAGGTCTTCACGTGCAACAAGATTGTTTGCAATAGCGTCTTTAATAGCGCGACCTACCGCTTCTTCATTGCCGTAAATTTGCGCCGTATCAATGTGACGGAAACCCACTTCAAGTGCCATTGTCACGCTGTTATAGGCTTCATCGTCTTTTAAGCGAAACGTGCCTACACCTAGCGAAGGAATTTTAGATTGTGACTGATTTACATTCGGCATGATGCCTCCTTGTTGGTTCCGTTATTTATGAAAGTGAGGTAATACGTAGTCAGCAATGCGCTGCATCGCGTCTTCTACTGGTTGCGTATTACGTCTGAAGTGCAGGCCAATATGATCAACACCCGCTTCTTTCATTGCATTGAGTTCTTTGATAAGCCCATTTACACCAGTTTCAACTCCGAATCGGTGGCGTTTTATGGGCGCTTCATCGTCTTCAACCAAATTAAGATGAATAAAGCTAACGTACGGCTTGTTGCCCGCGACATTTCGCCATAGTTCTACGCGCTTTGCATGGTCGTTCGGTGTACCTGGATACGCCAACCAACCGTCCATATTTTCTCCAATCCACTGAGGGCTTTGCTGAGCGAGCCCTGCAACGTACAAAGGCGGCGTGGTTGAGCGCGGTAACACTGACATGCCAGGCTTAAGGAAATTCTCACCGTGCTTTACAATTTCCAGTGACTGCCTGAATTGCTCGCCGCGACTGTCAAAATCGACATCGAACAACGGATACTCAACCGGTCTATCCCCACTGGCTACACCGAGTATAAGGCGGTCGTTACTTAGCTGCTGCACCGTTGCTGCCGCCTTTTTAACAAGCCATGGCTGCCTAAGAGGCAAAACAACAGCGGCTGTGCCTAATAGAATATTGTCTGTGATACCCGCTAAATAGCCCAGGTAAGTGAAGGTTTCGAAAACCTGAGCGGCATCACCAAAGCTAGGGTCGTAAATCGGTACATCTCTTACCCACGCTGCTTTAAACCCTAGTTTGTCGGCTAATTGAATACGGCTGTGATGCTCGGTCATATCAGGTACGCCGAATGGCGTACCTTTTGTGGCGTCGAAATGCGCCCAGTCGTTATCTAGCGGAAGCTCTACACCTACTGAGAACGTATGTTGTGCAAGCTTATCAAAGGTATTTGTCGTCATTATGACCTCCCTACGCGCTCGTTGTGTTATTCGCCGTATTCGCAGTACTGAGTGCGCGCTTGTCTAAATAACCGCTGAAACGTGTAACAAGTAACGCTGCAACAGAAATAATTGCGCCAATCCATGCGGTATCAGATAACTGCATGCCGTCTACAATTGCACCGCCCAGAATTGAACCCACTGCTATGCCAATGTTAAATGCCGCGATATTTAAACCTGAAGCGACGTCAACAGCATTAGGGGTAAACTTCTCTGCTAATTGAACAACGTACACCTGAAGTCCTGGAACATTGCCAAATGCAAAGGCGCCCCACACTAAAACGGTGATCACTGCAGCAACTTTACTGCCCATGGTAAATGTCAGCGCAAACAAGATGACTGCAAGGGCTGAAAAGATGATTGTTAGCGCGCGGATTGGGCCTTTTTTGTCAGCAAGCTTGCCGCCATAAATATTGCCTACCGCGACAGATACACCGTAAACCAACATAATTAAGCTAATGGCTGAGGGCGCAAAACCCGCCTCTTCCTGCAATATAGGAGCGAGATAGGTGAATGCCGTAAATGTGCCGCCATAGCCCAATATCGTCATTAGATACACTAATACCAGACGAGGCTGAACCAACACCTTCATTTGTTCACTCAAGGTGGCCGGTTTACTTTGTTTAAGATTGTTCGGTACCAGCAACGCACTGCCAATTAGCGCAAGTGTGCCAAGCGCAGACACAACAAGGAAGGTTGCTCTCCAACCGAAGTTTTGACCAATCCAGGTACCCAAAGGTACGCCAGTAACTAAGGCTACGGTTAAGCCCGTAAACATAATGGCAATAGCACTGGCTTCTTTTTCTTTCGCCACTAGCCCTGTAGCAATAGTTGATCCTATGGAAAAGAACACACCGTGCGCTAAGCCTGTCAAAATGCGAGCTAAAATTAAGCTCTCGTAGCTAGGCGCTTGCCAAGCAAGAATATTACCAGCCACAAATAGCGCCATTAAGCTAAGTAGAACATGCTTTCTATTCCACTTTCCCGTAAGGGCGGTAAGAACCGGTGCGCCAACGGCAACACCAACGGCGTACAAGCTCACAAGTAAGCCTGCGCTCGGTAATGTAACGCCAAGATCGGTAGCAATGGTGGGAACAAGCCCCACTATCACGAACTCTGTTGTGCCAATAGCAAACGCACTTAACGTTAACGCAAATAATGCAATAGGCATTTCAATTATCCTCAAAAAGTAATTAACGAGATGGCTTGATTAACAACGCCACCACTGGCTTCTATAACGAACAACTACACCGTTTTTTGAAAGCCATTAATAAAGTGCGTACAGTTTGACGATAAATTTATTTGCAAAAAACAGCACTAATGACAAAATACTTTTGCGATATTTGAAAATATAAGGTGTGCGATGCCAGTCTCATCAAAAACTGAAGATTTAGAAGCGTTCCTAACCGTTGTGGATACAGGTAGTTTTTCAAGTGCTGCCAATCTACTCAATCAGCAGGTTGCAAAAGTTAGTAGAGCGGTTACCCGTCTTGAAGATGGCTTAGATGTAACCTTATTGAATCGCACTACCAGACGGTTGGAACTAACAGAAGAAGGTGAGCTTTTCCTGCAATATGCCAGAGACGGGCTAAATATATTAGAAAAAGGTGAAGAGGCATTACGACTATTAAAGCGCGCCCCTTCTGGAAAACTTCGGGTCGATGCTGCGAGCCCGTTTGTATTCCACCAGCTAGCGCCGTTAGTGGGTGATTTTCGAGAAGCATTTCCTGACATAACACTCGATATCACCAGTCACGACAGCATTATCGACCTGTTGGAACATAAAACCGATATCGCAATACGTATTGGTGATTTAAGCGACTCTAACTTGCACGCTAGACGTTTAGGAAAAAGTAAGCTGCATATTGTGGCAAGCCCACAGTATCTTGAAAAATATCCCATATCTGAAGACGAAGGTGGAATTAGCACGCTAAACAAACACAAACTGATTGGCTTTAGCGACTCACCAAGTCTAAATAAATGGCCGCTCAAGCAAGATATTAACTTGCAGTACAGTCTTCGTGCGTCAAGCGGCGAAACTATTCGCCAGCTCTGCTTGTCAGGTCAAGGTATCGCGTTACTTTCTCACTTTATGGTACACAAAGATATCAGTGCAGGCTCGCTGGTAGAGCTATTTCGCGACGATATCGTCAGTCCAAACCGCAGAGAGTCGGTACAAGCGGTATACTATAAAAATAGTGCAGTATCGTCTCGTATCTCTGCGTTTTTAGATTTTATACAGCCTCGACTAACCCTTTAACTTACCGTTATTTCACGTGGCCTTTACCTAATATTTTTTTAAGTGTGCTTTGAGGAAGGCCATTTACTATTAGCGCGGCTATCATCAATATTGCGCCGGCCATAACCATAGGCAGTAGCGTTTCTTTAAGCAATATCACAGAGCTTACATAGCCCACTATCGGCGTGAGTGTACTAATAAGAACAATTTTATCTGGGGGTAATTTAGGCCCCGCCGCTACCATAAGGCCAAAACCGAGACCCGTTGCCACTGGCCCAATGTACGCCAATAGTAACCAATCGCTTATATCGTAAGCCCCAAAATTAGGTGTTGGTTCAACTATCAGTGCAATAGCAAGCATGGCGAAACCTGCGATGGTAAACTGCCAGAAGACAGCTTCAATGACGCTTCCCTTCCACTTGTGAAAAGACACTCTTCGAATAGCGACCGCCCACAATGCAGATGCCAGCAACATACCAAAGAGCGGTAGCCATGCGCCCGGTTGTCCCGAAGCAAACAAAATCATTGCACAGCCAATGGTAGATATACCGGTTAGAATTAATCGCTTAGAAGGCGGGCGTTGCCGATACCATAGCGTGTCAATAAGCAGCATCCAAAGCGGTGTGGTGTAAATAAGAATACTGGCCGTGCCAGCAGGAATAAACTGCAATGAAACGGTAATAAGCCCCATTGATAGGATAAACTGGAAAAACGCAACGACAAACACCACCGAGCGATCTTTACGATTGAGCACCGGTAAACGTTTTTTGGTGATAAGTACAAACAGCGCGAGTACGGGAAGGCTTAACAAGAAGCGCAAGCACACCATCCATACAGGCCCTACAATCTCGAGCCCTAATTTCATGCCTGGCCAGTTAAGTCCTAAACACAACACTGCAACCAAAAGCATTTTAATGCCTTTTGATTGCTCTTTTTCCGCCACCGATGATGAAGACATGCGTTTTAAAAAATCCAATTACACGAACTGCGTTAAGAGAAGTTTCTACCGCCCGGCAAGCTGAATGTAGGCGGAGAATTTTAAGGGCGCAAATATAAGTGAATTAGCAAGGGATTAAAACCTTCCTGACCGTGCAAACACGCCAATTTATCGACCAAATGGTCAACTTTTTAAAACCTTGTGGAAACTTTGCTATACGGGTGGTTAATCACTGATAAACACTTTGACTTACAGGTACAATGCAACAGACAGCAGCTTCCGCTCCCCTCTTTCTATTTTGCTTACGCTGTGCATGTACTTATCTGGCCGAAAAAAGTAAATGCGGTTAAAGAGATTAAAGATGACTTTCTCTGCCCAAAATTGACCGCCGCGCTCCGGCTTTTTTAGTACCACATTAAATTTAAAGTAACGCCCGCTGCCCATAGGGTCATTATGTTCTAACACGCTATGACCCTCTTTGTAGGTAACCACATTTACAGCAAATCGTTTTGATGAGATTAAAGCCTTGTTGAGCACTTTAGCCATGCTATTTCTACCCTGCTTGATGGGGACGTGTTCTAATTTAAACACGCACGGCTATGGTCTGGAAGCGTATGCTGAGTTCAGATAATGCTTTGATATACGCGAAACGTATATGCCTAGGATTACAAACACTAGGCTAAGGTGGGATTTGTCCACTTCATGATTTTAGCGTTTTCTTTTTGTGCGCTGTTTCCATTACTCTTGTCATACCCGTCATTATTACTTTTTACGGTGTAATAGTTTTTGCGGGTTTCTATATGCTGAAACCCCGAGCTCTCGTACAGCGCAATAGCAGTATGGTTACTTTCACGCACTTCTAGCCACATTTCACGCATTGCATTTTTTACCGATGTCTCAATGACAAAATCAACTAAAGCGCGACCTACACCCTTGCCTCTTGCGCCACTGTCCACCGCAATATCCATCAGCGTAGCTTCATCAACGACCTCAAGCATGATGGCATAGCCAACAATCTTGTCATTTTCAAAGGCAAACACCCCGTAATAGGGTTTGGTGAGACAATCCGCGAAGGTACTTAGTTTCCAAGGCGACACGTGTGCCTCTTGATGGATAGCATGAGCAAGTTCAATGTGCTCGTTAAAGCCTTGTGGCGGTACGATTGTTAACTTCATCAACGCGACTACTGACCGTTAGTGGAGTGGTTTAATTCGCGTGCTGCGCTGATAAGCTGCGCCCACAGTTCCCGTTTTTGCACAGTTGAGAGTTTAAGCGGTGTGGCTGGCAATATAATGGCCGTTTCGCTTACCGATAGCGTACGGCCAATCATTATGGTGCTAGCCCACTGTGACGGTATACCCAACTGAACACAGGCTAGCTGCAAGTCTTTTAGCCATTGCTGTGATTTCGCTTTCTGTTCGGCACTTAACGGGATACCTTCAGGCGATACCGGCTCTTTTGCGCCAATAGACTTTGTTAAAGACTCTTGCGAGGTAACCGCATTGTCGAAAGACGGCGAAATGTTGTGTGACTGTGAAGCACCTGTTTCGGTTTGCCCTACTTTCCTTTCATCGTGCGACGCGCCAGGTGTGGAAAGTTTTGCTGCCCCGCCGTCTTTAGGCTTAGCCTTATCTTTCGCGCTACTGCCAACATTTGCCCGCAACTGAGCAAGACGTGATTGCTTTTCTTCTTGAGATATTGGCGTTGAAGGTGGCTTATTGGTTTGAGCGTTTTGGCTGAAGGGTAATTGTGTCGATGAACTACTAGCAGTGCCGACGTTGCGTTGTGCTGCATTGGCGTTGTTTTGTTTCGCTTGGTCTTCCTGCTTTAGCTCAGTGTAGGCTTCTTTGGTGATCCAAACCGAGATCCCCATTTCCTGTAAAACCGCCTGCTGATATGAAGTAAGAGACATTGCGCAAAAACACCTAACGTGGATAGTTCATTGTATTTGTTTAGTTTACTAAAGTTGCAGGCTTGGTTGAATAACTATCGCGTTCTTTTGCTCGGATTGTACCTGCTGTTTAATGCTCAAGCGTTAATTCATAAGCGTTGATTCTTAAGTATTATTCGCGAATTTATAATGCCTAGCCCTTAGGGCCTGTATATGGTCTCCCCCATTATTGCAAGAGTAAACATGCTGTTTTGACTAAAATGGTTTGCGTCCGTATATCCGGCTTCTCGTTGAAGTATTTTCAC
>NZ_VTYM01000046.1:0-14451 GCF_013113925.1 Alteromonas sp. 07-89-2
TGTTGTGGGGACTTTGGGGTTAGCATGGTGAACACTCCGAATTTCACTATGCCTATTAGATCAAAGCCCCAGACTTTCGTCTAGGGCTTTTTCAACAGTCTGCGCTGCATTTCGCAGCGTTTTTTTTATCCTAAGATTACGTGCGATGTAACACGCCGCGATTACGAACGTTTTAACTCTCGCTGAGCGGGGTAATGGCCTATGCGGAATGGCATTACTTACTTTTAGCGACAGTTCGGGCGGTAAGCAGTAGCTTGATAGTCTGCATAGGCGTTAGGCATGTTCGCTTGTAAATTATCAATTCTGGTTTGAGGTGCTGGGTGAGTCGACAAAAGTTCCATTGGGCGGTTGCCGCCGCTTGCTGCGTCCATGTTTTGCCACAAGTTTACAGATTGTCTTGGGTCAAACCCTGACTTCGCCATTAGCTGAAGACCAATGACATCGGCTTCAGATTCATGAGTTCGGCTAAAAGGAAGTTGGACACCGACTTGAACACCTAATCCGATCGCAGCCATGATGGGACCTGACTGGGGTACTTCATTCGCGGCTAAAACTTGGCCTACCGCCTGACTGCCCATATTTATCAATGTTGACTGCGACATTCTCTCATTGCCATGCTCTGCAATAACATGACCTACTTCATGGCCAATGACAGCAGCAAGTTGATGCTGGTTTTCTGCAACGTTGAGCAAGCCTGTATAGACACCAATTTTTCCACCGGGTAGCGCAAATGCGTTAACTTGTTCATCGTCGAATACAACGACTTCCCATTGACCATTAAATACCGTGGCTGGTACTTGAGCAGTGATGGCATTTGCAACGCATTCTACGTAAGAATTTTGAACCGCTTTATTCGAAATTTTTAATTCTTCTTTCATGCCCGTGAATGCCTGATCACCCATTTGCGCGAGCTGAGTTTCAGAATAGAGCAACACTTGATTTCTACCCGTAGGAGATGTTGCACAGGCTGTTAAAGTAAGCGCTGCGGCAATAACTGCCGAAGCTGTGAATTTCAATTTCATGGTTAATCCTTTTTAATAACTGAATGTTCTCGCTTCGCTCACTTTTGCGCGCTAAAGCACTATCCTATTCAGTTTATACGTCTATTTGGCAATATTAGTATCAGATAGTGCTTATAAATAAAACTATACCTTTGAAAAAGCGAAGCGTGTTCCGCTGTTAAGCTAAACCGTTTTTCCTTACACGCATTAGGGTATTTGAAATATATGCTTACAATTGCATGAACGAAGTGTGATAACTTTGAGCTTACTACTTCGTGCTGTCCATATTTACAGCGGCCTGTGTGCCATCATTGTTATAGAAAAGTTACGCGCTTTTGCCTATTTAATATTTGTGTCATAAACTGATTCTAATTTATACATAGAAGTTACATAAAATTTCTGGTGTACTAAGGTTAGGGATCCCTGTTTTCTTCCTTCGCTTTGCGAGAACAAGGTGGAAAAATCCTTGGGTTTCTCGAGCCTCATAACGTACGACAAAAATACAAATAAAAAGGAAATCAAATGGCAGTGCGTAATAAGTTTAAATACGGGTTACTTGCATTTTTAGTATCAGCGGCGCTCACGGGATGTGGCCTTGATGGTGACGACGGTGCGCAGGGCGAAACAGGAGCTCAAGGACCTCAGGGGGAACAAGGTGACCCAGGGACAGACGGAAGTGATGGTACCGACGCGTCAATCGGCATTGCAATGGATATCGTTGGTCGTGCTTTCTTAGGCAATCAAACGGCCGCAGAAATTGTTCAGTACCACGCTGAGACCAATACGATTTACGCGACAAACGGCGAGACGAATACAATAGCAGTTATTGATGCCTCTAGCGTAAACACGGCTACTATGGCTGATCCGATAAACACCACTACGCTAACGCTTACCACTATCGCACTGCCTGCCGATATAAATGGTGTGACTTTAGGTAGCTTAACAAGCATTGCGGTTAGCGGTGACCTTATGGCTGTTGCTGTACCTGCAGACGTTAAAACTGATAACGGTTATGTGTTGTTCTACAACGGGCTAGACAGTTCTGCTCCAGCCTTTTTGGATTCTGTCGAGGTTGGCGCACTACCGGATATGGTCACTTTTACGCCGGATGGTGGCAAAGTGTTGGTAGCGAACGAGGGTGAGCCTTCTGATGACTACACTATTGACCCTGAAGGTTCTGTTAGCGTCATTAATATACTTGCAAGTGGTGAGCCAGAAGAAACGGGGACGACCATTGGCTTTACTGCTCTAAACGGTACTGAAGCAGATTTGATGGCGCAGGGAATGATGTTTCCTAACCCAGCAGGGCGCACGATTAACGGCACAGCTATTACCTCAACGGTAGCGAAAGATCTGGAACCAGAGTACATCACCGCTACTAACGACATTGCATACGTTAGTCTTCAGGAAAACAATGGCCTTGCGATTATTGACTTAGAAGAGTTAACGGTAGATGTCGTCGGCCTAGGAACTAAGTCTTGGGCTGGACTTAATATTGATATCCAAGAAAATGATGCGGTGAGTTTTGGTCAGTACACAGGTATTTATGGTGTATACCAGCCTGATACCATTGCTAACTTTACATGGAAGGATGCGACTTTCATTCTTACCGCTAATGAAGGCGATGCCCGTGAGTACTTCTTTGACGCTGCTGATGAGGCGGCATGTACTGCTGCAGGTGGTGTTGATTTTGACGAAGATGATGGCTGTCTAGCTTATACAGACGAAGTTAAAGTAGAAGATCTTACCGCTGCCGCCAACTCTGAATTAGCTATGCTACAGGCGACAGGTGAAGCGGACGACTTACGTGTAACTTCAGCTATGGGTGATGCTGACGGAAACGGCGAGTACGATGCAGCGTACGCTTACGGTGCACGTTCATTCACTATCTGGGATCAAAATGGTTTAGTGGTTTATGACTCGGGTGATGATTTTGAACGCATTACTGCGTCGGTTCATGGTGCGCAGTTCAACAATGGTGACGATGAAAATGCAAGCGACTCGCGCTCGGAGAATAAAGGTCCTGAGCCAGAAGCGTTAACCGTGGGTCAAGTTGGCGATCGCACTTACGCGTTTATCGGCACAGAGCGCATGGGCGGTATTTTCGTATACGACGTTACTAATCCTTATGACGTTCAATTTGCAGAATATGTAATTAACCGTGACCTCACCGAAGGTTTGACAAGCGACGATGTCATTGGTGACTTAGCGCCAGAAAGCCTGGTGTTTGTTAGCGCTGAAGACAGCCCAAGTGGTGTGCCTCTTCTTGTTGTAGGCAACGAAGTTAGCGGCACAGTAACGGTGTGGCAAATCAACCAGCTATAAGCTCCCGCGTTGATTACATGAAACCCCGCTTTGAAGCGGGGTTTTTTATTGGTAGCTTGCCAGATCTTCCCGAAGGGCGAGTTTAAAATGTCCTTACTCTTTGTTGTGTCACCTTGATGTAGAGCCACTAAACCTGCGAAAACACGCCACGATTAAGAACATTTTAAGTCTCGCTGAGTGGGTAATTATCTACGCGGGCTGGTATTAAACGGAGGAATAGAGCTTTCCTTGCGTTCACTATGGTTACACCGTTTAAGGATTAGGGTAAGCTATAACCCATAAAACGCAGTCGTATTTTTAAAGGTAAATACGATTAGGCTCAATTGCACTGGTATAGATGCGTTTAGGACACAGAGTAACGCAATGCTCAATACCACCGTAGTGCTATCAAATAATAGAGAATGCCTATGTCTCAGCAAGTTGTGATTAGTGGTGTGGGTGTATGGCACCCTAAAGACAGTATAACTAACGAAGAGCTCGTAGATAGCTACAATGCTTACGTAGATGCGTTTAACGAAGAAAATAAAGCGCAAATCGAATCAGGTGATGTAGCAGCAATGCCTTATTCAAGTGCAGAGTTCATCGAAAAAGCATCAGGAATTAAAAGTCGCTACATCTATCAAAAAGAGGGGGCGCTAGACATCACTCGAATGAAGCCTAAGATTGCCCCTCGAGCAGATGACGAACTTTCTCACCAAGCCGAAATTGCCGTCGAAGCAGCCAAGTTAGCTCTGGCATCCGCCAATGTTACTGCCGATGAGATTGATGCTGTGATTGTATCGTGTGCGTACACCCAGCGTGCTTATCCTGCGATTGCAATTGAAGTACAAGAAGCCCTTAATATTGAAGGGTTTGGTTTCGATATGCTAGTTGCTTGTTCAGCAGCAACGTTCGGTATGCATCGCGCCTATGAAATGCTGAGCGCGAAAAATGCGACTCGCGTGTTGGTTATTAACCCTGAGTTGGTCTCACCGCAAATTAACTACGCTGACCGCGACAGTCACTTTATTTTTGGCGATGTGGCTACGGCGACTGTGCTTGAGCTTGCTGAAACCGCCAAAAGTGAGCACGTGTACGACGTGCTAAGCACCAAAGCATTGACGAAATTCTCAAACAATATTCGTTCTAATTTTGGCTACATGACACGTGCCGAAGACGTTGATCCGTATGGACCTGATAAGCTGTTCCATCAAGCGGGTCGCAAAGTTTTCAAGGAAGTGTGTCCATTGGCAGCAGCGCATATTGAAGCGCATTTAGCGAGTCACGACATTACGCCAGAAGGCGTCAAGCGTTGGTGGCTTCACCAAGCTAATATCAATATGAACACCTTGATTTGCAAACGCCTGTTAGGTCGCGATGCTGACCGTACCGAAGCGCCAATTGTGTTGGACGAGTTTGCCAACACTGCTTCTGCGGGTTCTGTGATTGCGTTTGGTTTAAACCATGAAGACCTGGTTGCCGGTGACGTGGGAGTACTTTGCTCTTTCGGTGCAGGGTATTCAATTGGCTCACTAGTGATCCGTAAACGATAGTTTTTATCATAGCGCGGGCGATGTCTGCGCACCGTACCTAGCTGAAAACGTTATGTGCTGTATATCGAAGGTTTCAGGGACGTTGCATCAATGCGCCTCCCTGTATTTCATCTCCTAAATAATGATAATAAAGGTGAGATAAAAGGATGATTTCAGATGTAGGCTATGGGTTAAATAGTCTGGCGCACTTAGCCCTTTTATTGCTGTTGTTAACGGTACGCAAACCCGGCGTAGCCAAGCATTTATTGGTATTGGCGACCGCAGCCACCTTTTTATGGTCTACAACCTTAATCACTTCGCTATTTGGACCTATCTCGCTAAGCTGGTTACTCAGCGCTGACGTGCTTAAGCAGCTCGCATGGCTACTCTTTTTGGCTGGCTGTATACAGACCAGCTTTAGTAATATCTTCGACGTTCTAAAACGACCTGTAACGTTAATTATTATTGCCCCCGCACTAGCAGCATTGCTAGCCCCTTATCTATTGGTAGTAAATCCCGCGTGGAGCTTTCTTGTACTGATCGTGCTGTCATTAGAAGTGCTTGTTCTTCTGGAAGTTGTGTATCGACAGGCGGGGCGTGAGCAGTGGGCGTTTAAACCCATTATTATTTATCTGGGAGCAACCAACCTGTTTGAGTTCGTTACCTATGCAAACGCTACCATGGTAAACCAGGTTGAAATTGGCTACATAGCGGCACGAGGCTATATTTACTTCTTGTTAATGCCCTTACTCGTCATATCGATTCGACGAATTCATCACTGGGGCATTGATATCTTTATCTCGCGAGACGTGGTATTGCACAGCTCTCTACTCTTAGTGGCGGGCGGTTATCTTTTTGTGATGGCTGTTGTCGGCTACGCCATAAACTATATGGGAGGCAACTGGGGAGCGACGGTTCAAATCATATTGGTTGTGATGTCATTCGCATTGCTCGCCACTGTATTCTTGTCCAACGGCTTTCGCACTAAGATAAAAGTATTTATCACTAAACATTTCTTCGCGAATCAGTTCGACTACCGCGTTGAATGGGTGAAATTAACGCAGTGGTTAACACGTGCAGGGGATACCTCATCAGATGTTTACCATGCTGGCCTAACAGGAATGCTTAACGCCATTCAATATGAGTCAGGTCTGCTGTTTAAAGTAACGCAGAATGGCTATGAATGCGTGGCTAAGGCATCACCTATTACAAACACTGCGTCAACAGATAACAATGAATCGTCAACTAGTTCAAAAGAAAACAACGCTACCTGTACAACGTTGGAAACGCTTGCAAATTACAGCGACAAAAATGGCTGGATCATTGATACGGACGCCTACCTCGTCAAACCATTCGATTACGAGGGGTTAAAGCTAGATAGAGATGCACTAAAAGCATGGGGCTACCAACTTTTCGTGCCTCTCTTAAAAGAGGGAAAACTGTGGGGGTTTGCTGTTCTCGCGTCAGGAGACAATGAAAAAATCACTTTAAATTGGGAAGTGAAAGACTATCTAACCGCCGTATCTGAGCAAGTAGGCACGTACATGCAGCACCACGAGGCGGCTCAAGTGGTAGCAGAAAACGCCCAATTTGCGGCATTCAATCGAATGTCTGCGTTCGTTTTACATGACTTAAAAAATGTACTAGCTCAAGTCGACCTTATTCTTGCCAATGCTCAACAGCATAAACATAACCCTGAATTTATCGAAGACACCTTCGAAACCTTGGAGCATACTAAGGCAAGAATGGAAAAAATGCTCAAACAGCTGACTGATAAGAAGGCCGTTGAAGAAGGTGTAAACTCAGAATTTTTGATTTCGGAGCTGGCCAAAGATGTGGTCAACAACCGCTGTTCAGGTTTACGTCCGCTACCAACAGTTTATGTGCTAAAAGAAACGGCCGTGACGGTTGATAAGGATAAGGTGGCAAACGTGCTTTATCACCTAATCAGCAATGCTCAGCAGGCAACCGCAGATGACGGAGAAGTCGACGTGGTGATTACTGGAAATTCTGACAACAAAACGCAGCTAGTTTTGATAGAAGATACAGGGTCAGGTATGGATAAAGCGTTTATTGAAGAGCGACTATTCAAGCCATTTGATACCACGAAAGGCAATGCTGGTATGGGTATTGGTGCATATGATGCAAAAACATATATCGAGTCTATCGGTGGCAAACTAACTGTTCAAAGCGAACCTGGACGCGGTAGCTGTTTTACGCTGTATTTTCCGATAGGATAGGGTGTATAACTAAAAAGTGGATATTATCAAATCCACTCCCTTTCGATGGATGAAGTAGAATAATAGGATGATGAAATGACCGATACCATTTTGGTAGTAGATGATGATTTAGGTATCCAAAAGCAACTTAAATGGAGTCTTACCGATTACAACGTTGTTTTTGCGGACGATCACACATCTGCCATAGCCCAGCTCCGTCGTTTTGAACCTAAGGTTGTTACCCTAGATTTAGGGCTTCCGCCAGATCCAGCGAATGCGTCGGAAGGTTTGCGTATTCTTCACGACATCATTGCGCTAGCGCCTAGAACCAAAGTTATCGTTGTTACAGGTAATAACGATAAACAACACGCACTAAAAGCAATCGATTTTGGGGCATACGATTTTTATCAGAAGCCTATCGATTCAGATACCATCAAATTATTGGTGCACCGTGCGCTTAACCTGTCTAAGTTAGAGCATGAGAACAGCATTCTTGCCCGCACCCGTTCTGGCATGTCCAGAATAGTGGGTAACAGCGAAGCTATTCAAAAAGTGGTACGTCGCGCTGAGAAAATTGCCAATACCGACATAAGCACTCTGTTACTTGGTGAAAGTGGCACAGGTAAAGAAGTTTTCGCGCGCAGTATTCACGAACACAGCCCTAGAAAAGACAAACCTTTTGTTGCTATTAACTGTGCGTCTATCCCAGAGAACTTACTAGAAAGTGAGTTGTTCGGTTACGAAAAAGGAGCGTTTACTGGCGCGAACAAAACCACCATCGGCAAGATAGAAACAGCACAAGGCGGAACACTGTTTTTAGATGAAATTGGTGATATGCCCATTGGTCTGCAAGCTAAGATGCTTCGGTTCTTGCAGGAGCGCGTGATCGAGCGCGTTGGTGGACGCAATGAAATTCCCGTTGATATACGCGTAATTTGTGCAACGCACCGCGATTTACAGGCTATGGTGGCACAAGAAACATTCAGGGAAGATTTATATTACCGTGTGGGGGAAATGCCGATCATGATCCCTCCTTTACGTGAACGAGACCAAGACATTATTTTACTTGCACGTACGTTCTTGAATATTTATCGCGAAGAATTCAAAGCTAAAGCGAAGAGCTTTTCAGAAACTGCAGTTAACGCCATGCTAGCCCATAAGTGGCCGGGCAACATTCGAGAAATGCAAAACAAGCTAAAGTCTGCGGTTATTATGGCTGAAGGTACGGTAATTCAACCTGACGATTTAGGCTTGATGCCTGTAGATGCCCATGATGAGCCTGAAACGTTGAATCTGCGTGAAGTGCGAGAAATTGCTGAAAGTCGAGCTATTCGCAGGGCCTATCAAAAAGCAGATAAGAATATGTCGAAAACGGCAGAATTACTTGGCGTCACTCGTCCCACGTTGTATTCGCTCATTGATAAATACCATATGGAAGACATCAAAAATAGCGACTAGGGTAGACATGACTACCAAACAGGAGAGAAATGTACTTCTCACCTGTTGATATCTGGGCGAACGCGCAGTTCGCCTTTATCCTTGTGTACCCACCTAAAATACAAACTGGCAGTGAGACTCTGCTAAGACGTCATGACCGCTGAAGGTCACCTCAACCGACACTTGGTTAGAGCCACGCTCAACAAAGATAACGCTCCCACAAATGTTACACACGTGGTGGGTTTCGTCATTAGCCTCGTGTAGTTCCGCTAGCGCTGACGGTGCACAGTCAATAACCAGCTGCTCTTTTTCAATTGTAACGCGCAGTTCACTGGTATCTGAATGGCTTAGCGTTTCGTCATCGGCGTCAAGCTCTCCGATATGATCAATTTCATATTGAATTGCTTGGCAGCTGCAGCTTCCTCTGTACATATCTCTATTCCTCTACTGCTATTTCTCGAGGGTCTCCGGCCATTTGATACTTGCCACGTTGTTGAACGATGTGGCAATTCTCGAACCAGGAAAATTAAACTTCGTATCTAGTGGAGTGGGGTATTCCCTTTGAGTTTTAAGCGTTTCGATTACGCCAACCCATCCATTTCTCCCTGATAACTTAGTGGCATACAGCGCGTAATCGATAACAGCGAATGTACGTTTCCACGCGGTATCAAAGTCTTCCTCTCTATCTGGAGGAAGCAGCGAAAAGCCAATGCTACAAGTAATATTGATTGGTTTTTCTAAGCCGATATCAAAAGGGGTGCTTGCGACCATTTCTCGGCAGCGCTCGGCAACCTCAGGGAGCTCTTCACGAGTGGATTGGCGACAAACCACAAGAAACTCCTCGCCTCCCCATCGAATAATTAAATCCGTTTGTCTGAACACCTCTTTGAGGACATTGGCAAACGCTGATAGCACTTTATCGCCGGCAATATGCCCATAGTCGTCGTTGATGCGCTTGAAGTGGTCGATATCAATAAGTAAGCAAAGTAAGTCTTGTTTCGTCTTTCCTGTACTGGGGCTTTGTTTTGCCGAGAACTGGCTGCGCCTTATTTCACCAGGAAGCTGCGATTCGAGGTAGTGCCTATTGTACAAACCCGTTAACGGATCGCGCAGGCTTACCTCTTCTAGCGTTTTATAGGCTCTTTCCAGTTCTTGATTTTTTTCTTGAAGATTGAGTGTTTGCTGGCGTACTTCTCGGCGCAAAATAATCGTTTGCTGACGTTGTTTGTAGCGGCTCCACACTAAAAACGTCAAGAGTAACGCTGCTAATGATATGCTCCAAAAAAGAGTCGTCTGCAGGTTTTCTCGCTCAGCTTGCGCTAACGCCAGCTGCTTGGATTCTTCCAGTTTCTCCAACGTCCTAGATTGCCTCACAAGCTCAATCTCAGCCTGCAGGCCTTCAATGGCAGACTTGTTTTCTGAATCAAGTAGCACCTCACGCAGCTGCTGCATAACAGATTGAATATCTAGGGCTTTTTTGAATTCGCCTAGTGATACAAAGGCGCTTAGCTGTAACGAAAGAAAACTAAGCTGTCCTCTAAGGTCTCTATTTTTTCTCGCGTCAATGGTACCCGTGCGGGCCTCTTCTAAGGCTAATTCGAAACTCTGCTCTTTCATATAGGCTTGCGCTAAAGCGAGTCTGCCTTCTTTGACCAATTTTGCCTGACCCGATGAATCGGCAAATTGCATGGCTTCTTGCAATAACTCTCGCCCTTTAGCTGTATCGCTGTTTTCAACCAGTGCTCTTCCCAATAGCATTTTTGCTTCGGCTATGGCCCCTACATCAGAGGTGGATAGCAGGAGTTCAAGACCTTCGTTAATTGCTCTTATCGCTTGGTCTACAGAGCCTGTTTTGAGAGACAGAGCACCAATACGAGTTTTGATCACACCAAGTAATCGGGTCTCCTGTGTTTCCTCAATACTGTCGAAAGCGTCTTGGTAGTAGGTATGAGCCAATGTAGCTTGGTTGAGCAAACTGTATATCTCTCCGATGCGCAGCAACGTAACACTCATTTCACTGGCCATGTTATTTTCACGAAAGTAACGTAGCGCTTGCTTTAACGGCTCCAAAGCGGTTTCAATTTCGCCTTGTTCTTGTTGAATTATGCCTAGCTCAAGGTTCAATTGAGCCTTAAGTAATTCATTACGCTCAATTTGAGCAATAGACATAGCGCGACGCACATAAGTCAGTGCAATGGCATAATTTGAGAGGTGTCTTTCTGAGGTGGCTAGTTGTAACAGCGTTGACGCCATTTTGTTTAATTCACCATCTGTGGTGTAGCGCTCTAAGGCGGCATTAAAAATGGCTTTTGACACCTCAAAACGCGATGCGTTTTGAAGTAAGAGTCCGAGGGCAGAAAATGTATCAGCAGACATTTGTTGCTGTTGTAGCGCTTGCTCTAAAAGCAACAGTGCCTTGCTATCGGCGTCAGCATATTGCTTGGCATTTAAAAGGTTCTCGACATCAGCAATCTCGGTATTGAAAAGCTCGAACGCTTCTACCGTTTTTACCTGTGCGCCATGCACAGCAATTAGCAGGGCACACACCAGCACGCGCACTGTGCTAAATCCTTCACGGCCCATTCGATTGTATCTCCTATACGCTGTCAGAACATGCTGTCGGTGAGTATCCCAGTAGGCTAACGCCAAGGCAACATTATTATTGTGAAGGATAAAACGAATGAAATACGTATTTGGATTTATACTTTAGTCTAATTTATGCTGTTATTTTCAATCCACTCTCGAATCAGTGCAGACTTGGCTTTACCTGTCTTTTGGGCAATGTTTGCAAGTTTTTCAATACATTGCGGTG
This sequence comes from Alteromonas sp. 07-89-2, assembly GCF_013113925.1. NCBI lineage: Bacteria > Pseudomonadati > Pseudomonadota > Gammaproteobacteria > Alteromonadales > Alteromonadaceae > Alteromonas > Alteromonas sp. 07-89-2. The sequence continues at coordinate 11,306 of NZ_VTYM01000046.1, forward strand.
TTAACGTAAAGGTAGCATGTCGCATACCTTCTGATTTTGCAGGCTTTCTTATCGGCACGACGCGGTCTGTACGAACGTCTTTTAAATCGTTTTTTGCCGCCGATGGTTGCTTTTTATCCACTTTACCTTGGGCATAAAGCAGCGCGTCGTCGATAAAATCTTCTACAGTTCGTAGATTGGGCTTAGCTAACGGCTTCGACTTTTTGAGGTTGAGTAAACTCATAAGCATCCTCCACTTTGCCAGCTAGTAGCTCTTCAAACAAGGTTCTTATTTCTGTGGCCGCTTTACCTTCTGGTTCACTCTCAATAACTGACTGCCCTGACTCTTCTGAATCGTCATACATGTTTCTACTAAAAGTAACAGAGTTTAGGACGGGAATACCAAATGAGCGACACACTTCTTTTGCCTCTAGAATACGGTTTGCCAGGCTAGGTAGAGAAGGGCACTGTGTGATAACGAACGCGGCGTTCATTTTCGGGTTAACCATTTTACAGGTAGATAAAATATCTTCCATGTGAGGTACCGTTTTGAGATCGCGACGTTTGGGTCTAAGTGGAATCAGTATATGGTCAGCAACCGCCATTGACGAGCGAAGCGCTAGGTTATCTTGTCCACCACAGTCTATTACAACGTAATCGTAATACTGACGCAGGCTAAGTAATTCGTTACGTATTTTACCGTATAACTGAACACAGTTAATTTCAGCGAGACGAGGGTTAGCTTTACGCTCTTGGATCCAGTCTGAGGTCGTTCGCTGCGGGTCACAGTCGACCATTAACACCTTGGCACCTTTTTCAGTGCGAAGATACACTGCAATGTTTTGTGCCAGGCAGCTCTTTCCGCTACCGCCTTTTTCTCCACCAACCAAAATAATCATGGTGATAACCCTCGAATATCGCTTATGTTAAAATACTGAGCGTTACGGTGGGTCGTGAATGGTGTCACGACCGTACCTAACCTCCACTCAAAGCATAGGCAGGCTATCAGCTAGGTTCAGCATCAAAATCGATATTAACGAATGTAAGACAATACCTATTGATTTGTGCAAAAACTCATTCTAGTCTTCTTACTTTATAATTGAGATTACCGATAAGAGGTTGTTATGTCAGAAAGTCGCTTCACTTCCAAAGAAGGCCAAAAAGTACCTAGCGTTTCATTTCCGTGCAGAGAAGGTGAGACGTGGGTAACGAAAACGACAGATGAATTATTTTCTGGCAAAAATGTTGTGGTCTTCTCACTTCCAGGTGCTTTTACACCAACCTGTTCTTCTACCCACTTGCCACGCTATAACGCTTTAGCGAAAAAGTTTGCGAAACACGGCATTGATGAGATTGTTTGTGTATCGGTAAACGATACTTTCGTTATGAATGCATGGGCCGCAGATCAAGAAGCCGCTAACATAACCGTTATTCCCGACGGTAACGGAGAATTTACCGATGGCATGGGTATGCTAGTCGATAAAGCGGATTTGGGTTTCGGCAAAAGAAGTTGGCGTTACTCGATGCTAGTGAAAGATGGCGTGGTAGACAAAATGTTTATTGAACCTGATGTAGCTGGCGACCCGTTTGAGGTGTCGGATGCAGATACCATGCTGGCTTACATTGCGCCAGAAGAGCAAACTAACGCACCTGTTTCTATTATCACAAAACCGGGTTGTCCTTTCTGTGCTAAAGCGAAAAAACTGCTTGATGAAAAAGGCTACGAGTACGAAGAAATCGTGTTGGGCAAAGATGCATCACTAACCAGCTTAACGGCGATTAGCGGTCGAGAAACTGTGCCGCAGGTCTTTATCGGTGGTAAACATATCGGTGGTTCTGACGATCTAGAGGTTTACTTTAGCTAACGTAATATACGTATTAATCGTCACAAGAAACGGGAGCATGGTAAACTGCTCCCGTTTTTTATTAATTATCCGTAGCGGAGAATAATAGTGTCATCGAAGTTTTTTGTAAAAATGCTCATAGGTATTGTTGCGCTTTTAGGTGTAAATATGGCTATAGCCGCAAATTTATCTATACCTGATACGAGCGAAATGAAAAGCAGAAGTTTTTCAGACCTTCAAAATCAGTTCAAAGCATTTTACGAAAAAGAGTGGGGCCAAACCCAGCCGTGTAGAGAAACGGCACTCAATCGTTTTTCGGTATGCAGCAACGTATTGCGCAATGAAGGCAATTCGCCTTTCATGCTGACCAACAAATCAAGCAGCAAGGTGGCAGTGCTTATCCACGGCTTAAGCGACTCACCTTTCTTCATGCGTGAAATCGCCAACATCTTATTTGAACAGGGTTTTACTGTAGTCGTGCCGCTTTTGCCTGGGCATGGTAAACGAGATGCCGATGATGACATGTCTGACTGGGATTTAGCTGAGCGCTGGCAGGGGCATGTTGATGAAGTCATTAAATTGGCTGATAGCATGGGTGATACTTTGCTTGTAGGTGGCTTCTCTACAGGTGGTGCGCTGGCGGTTGAACATTATCTGGATAGTACAGGAAGCGAAGTAAATAATATTGATGGTCTTATGCTATTTTCTGGCGCGCTGGCGCTGTCTGATAATGCTGAAAGTATGTCTCGAATTTGGGGCATTAAACTTTTAGCCAGAATTATTGATGGAACCTATCAAACTCATGGCCCCAACCCTTACAAGTATCCAAATGTGGCAGGTTTAGCAGGGTTGGAATTGATGGATTTAATAAACATCATTCGGGACAAAGTCGAGGAAGGACAGCAAATTGAAGTGCCGCTATTTGCCGCTCATTCTCAAGCTGATGTAACCACGCCAATTCGCGGCATAGAGCAGTTAATGGACGCAAGTAAAGGTCCGAATACCTTTTTCGTTATCGATGAATCGTACGGGTTGTGCCATGCAGATTTAGTTGTGAATACAAGCTTGCTCAATAAAATGAATTTCAACGCAAGCATGGTTAATCAGCAAGAAGAGTGTGCGGTACCTAAAGCAAACCCGCTATTTTCAACCATGGGCCTTATGTTGCGAGATTACCTGTCTCAGTTTGAATAAGTTACTGGGGCCTGTTGACCTCTGGTGTACAACAAAGGTCAACGATGGAATGGTCTCCCCCCTCAAACGGCATCGCAATGTGCCAAACTTGGAATTGAACAATCAAGTTAACAAGGTGAGGAGACCCAA
>NZ_VTYM01000047.1:0-14312 GCF_013113925.1 Alteromonas sp. 07-89-2
AGTGAAACGTATTAGCGCCGATGGTAGTGTGGGGTTTCCCCATGTGAGAGTAGGACACTGCCAGGTCCCAATTAAGAAGAACCCGCCTAACGGCGGGTTTTTTGCGTTTGGAAGAAAGAAATAATGGGGTCAGAGTACATTAATCCCCATTCCCCCAGCAACACCTCAAATTGGGGTCAGAGTACATTTCTCTGATTTAGCGGCACTGGGGATTAATGGAATAACTATGTTCTGATGTTTAAAGTAAAAAGTACTCTGACCCCATTTCTTGTGTGCTTGTGCTGTAAGCATATTTTGACTGGGAGAGATCTAGTAATAACATCTCCTTCCTATAATTTATTCACAAAATCCTATATAAATAATTTATCAGTGAATAAATCGGTAAAAATGTGAAACGTAAGGTTCTTTTAGGTTATTGCTTAATTCTTATTTCTTGGGCGTATTGCGCAAGCTCTGAAGAAAATTTAAAAACAGAAAAGTCTATTACGCTTGGTGTTGTTGAGTTCCCACCATTAGTGATTAAAGAACCCGACTCTTCGCGTTGCCATGGTGTAGCGATAGATGCAACTGTAGCTATATTGGCTAAAATGAATTATCACGTATTAGTTGAATGCATGCCTCCGGCCCGTTTGTTTGAACGTGTGAAGACCGGGAAGGTCGATGTCACAATTAATGTCAGAGGTACTTCAGCGTTAGACCAGAACGCTACATTTATAGACGCTCCATTTGTTTACTTATCTATTGTACTTCTACATAACGGACAACTTGCGGATGATAAGTCAATTTCGGCAATTCGCGGCTATGACTATTTAGGTATTCGACAGGCACTTAAGCAAGAAGGTTTCGAATTTTTTGATATGCCGACAAGTAGCGACGCAATTCACCTTTTTGATGTTGGAAGAACGTCTTATCTAATTAGCTACAAACAACCCTATCAATTTTATACAGAGTCCTTAGGTAGTCGATTGGTTGAGGTAAGTATTTCAGACAAATTGACCGTACCTTCCTATTTTGCAGTTTCAAATCACAGCAGGTACAAAGATGAACTTGTTGATAGTTTGAATCTAGTTACTACACATATAAGCGACTCTACAATATTAGAATCCTATCGAAGTGCGAATAAATAACTCTTTCCTTACCAAGCTGCACAACTATTGCCTATACGAATCGAGTGGCTCCGTGCCCCACTCAGTGTCAGGCACTTCATACTCGTGTCGAATAAAAAGCTCACTGTTAATATGGGAGTGGCAACGAATGAAAATCTTTGTTATGAGATCATAACTTAGCTGTTGCAAGCGGCTGATACGCTTTTGTATAAAGCTAAATTTCGAGGCAGTGAACAAATATGTTTAGGCCAGCACTGAGCAACGATCTCGTCAGAGGATACTACTTCTCCTTTTTGCTGACACAACAGCAGCAGAACATTCATGGTTTTCGGCTCTAGAGTCCTCTTAAGCTTGGCGAGAGATAGAGTATTGCTGGTTACATCGACTTGCCATTGACCTAGATAAAATTGTTGCTTCACCGCGTTTACCCTGTACTTTTTGTAGGTACTGTACTTAACTTTTTCTGTTAACTTATTGTAAAAGTATGCAGATGCACTTTTGTTAATATAAAACCTTTTAATATCAATGTCATAAAAATTAATTGTAAAAAAATTAATTTTTGTGAAATATCCTTTAAGCCCACAGGGTCTTTTAAAGTACACGTGCTTACTGTACGTCAAACATGACTAATATTATTGAGGGTACATCAATGAAACAAATCAAAAAATCATCAGTAGCGACAGCGTTGGGTGCAGTTGTAATTGGCTCTTTGGCGTCAACGGTTGCAGTAGCAGATGTAAATCCATTTGGTATGCAAGCATTAGAATCTGGTTACAGCCAATTCGCTGCGGAAGGCAAGTGTGGCGAAGGAAAATGTGGCGGCGACAAAGCAGAGAAAGAAGGCAAGTGCGGCGAAGGTAAGTGTGGCGGCGACAAGAAAGCTGAAAAAGAAGGCAAGTGTGGCGAAGGTAAGTGCGGCGGAGACAAGAAAGCTGACAAAGAAGGCAAGTGTGGCGAAGGTAAGTGCGGCGGCGACAAGAAAGCTGAGAAAGAAGGCAAGTGCGGAGAAGGTAAATGTGGCGGCGACAAGAAAGCTGGTAAAGAAGGCAAGTGCGGCGAAGGCAAATGCGGTAGCATGTAACCGCCATTCAAAAAACATCGTGTAGCTTGAAAAAGAATGATTAAGGCTACACGAGTTACGCTTAGCAAAAAATGGCTGTCGAATGATGGCCTTTTTTGTCTAGTAACGTACGTTACTATTGTGCAATCCCATGCGGTAAAGGGGAAGATATGAAAAACATCTGTGGCGCAGGTCTTGGGTTTCGTCGGGAAATGCTAAAAGTGCTTTTACCTACATTGCCAATTGAAGTCGATTTTTGGGAAGTAGCCCCTGAAAATTGGATCCCACTTGGTGGGAAGTACCAAGAACAATTTCAGCAAGCGTCTTCGCAAGCTCCCTTTACAACTCATGGTTTATCTTTGTCTATCGGAAGTAGCGACAAACTAGATGTTGAGTTTGTAAAAACCGTTAAGGGATTTTTAGATGCAAACAATATTGCCTTGTATAGCGAGCACTTAAGCTTTTGTTCTGGCAACGGTCATATGTACGATCTGATGCCAATTCCCTTTACTGAAGACGCGATTAAGCACGTAGTATCTCGAATTGTTCAAGTTCAAGATATTATCGAACGACCGCTGGTCTTAGAAAATGTCTCTTATTACATTGCGCCAGGCCAAGAGATGGATGAACTTGAATTTACCAAGAGCATACTAAATGAATCGGGTTGCAAAATGCTTCTCGACGTAAACAATGTTTACGTGAACAGTATCAACCATAAATACGATGCGAAAGCGTTTATTGACGGCTTGCCCTCAGACAAAGTTGTGTATGGCCATATTGCTGGTCATTATGATGAAGCAGAGGATTTGAAAGTTGATACTCACGGGGCTGATGTCATTGAGCCAGTTTGGGCGCTGTTGGAGCACGCTTACCTCACTCACGGCGTATTTCCAACTTTGCTAGAGCGTGATTTTAATATTCCTCCTTTAAGCGAATTATTAGCGGAAGTGAAGAAAATTAAGCAAATTCAAGCAAAATGCGAAGCTGTTCAAGCATCAAACGTTAAAGGAAGTGTCGCGTGACTCAGTCATTTCAAACCACTCAAAAAACATTCGTTGATGCGATCAAAGACCCACAGACATTTTGTGATACCGACGCTGATCACATTCGTCGGATGAAAATCTATCAATCCCTGTTTTTTAACAACATCGATAATTTCGTCAGTACCGGTTTTCCCGTTTTAAAATCTATTGTGGTAAAACAGTATGGTGAAAAAGGATGGGAGAGTATTGTGCGTCAGTTTTTTATTGAGCACGAATGCCGCTCTCCTTATTTTGCTGAAATAAGTAAAGAGTTCGTTGAGTACCTTTCAACAGAGCCAACCTTCGATATTACTCTGCCCGACTTTGCTGCGGAGCTTGCTCACTATGAGTGGCTTGAGCTTGACGTCAGTATCAGAAAAAACGAAGACGACATTGAATTTTATCAACAAGGAAACAATGTTACCGCCATTAGGGTGTCACCGTATGCCTCGTTGGCGGCATATCAGTTCGAAGTCCATCTAATTGGTGAGGATTATATCCCAGAGCAACCTGCCGAAGAACAGCAGTTCTACGTTGTTTACAGAGACCGTGAGTTTGACGTTCAATTTACTCATGTTAATCCGGTGACGGCTATTTTAGTCAACACGCTGGAACAAAATGAACTGGGAATGGAAATAGAACAATTAGCTGAGTCGTTGTGCCAACAACTTCCCCAAATTCCTTCGAACGTGCTTATAAATGGTATGAACCAGACCCTCACTGACATGTTACAAAAAGGAATACTGCTTCCAGTATCCTAAGTAACCATTACTATTTACCTGCTTTATATTAAACTTTCGCCAGGATCTGGTCTGAAAGTGAGCGATCGATCATATTAGCGCTGTCAATCGGGCTTGCTTTCGATTAACATTTAGCACCATTTTTTTGTTCACAAAATTGTTTAGGTAGTGCAAATGGCTGACAATTCAGATTTCAAAGAAGTCTATAACAAGTGGTACTTTCTAGCATCGCTAGTAACTCTAATCGCGTTCCCGTTGATGCATATCATCGCCGGCTGGTTCACCTTCTGGTTATAACGCAGACATTCAAGGCATAATTGTGACTGCAGAATATATTAAATCAGTAGTGAAAACCGTACCTGACTATCCAAAGCCAGGTATTTTATTTAGAGATGTGACCAGCGTTTTAGAAGATCACAAAGCATTTAGTAGCTGTATCTCGTTACTTGTAGAAAAGTATCAAGGTATGGGATTTACCAAGATAGCAGGTACTGAAGCACGCGGGTTCCTTTTTGGTGCGCCATTGGCCATCGAAATGGGCATTGGTTTTGTTCCAGTGAGAAAACCCAACAAACTTCCTCGTGAAGTAGTGAGCGAGAGCTACGAGCTTGAATATGGCATGGATACATTGGAAATCCATAAAGATGCCATTGAGCCAGGAGATAAAGTCCTTCTTATTGACGATTTACTTGCAACTGGTGGAACGATAGCCGCTTCTGCGAAACTAATTCGTTCACTAGGCGGTGAAGTAAACCATGCAGGTTTTGTTATTAACTTACCGGACCTAGGTGGCGAGAAGAAATTGAGTACGCTTGATATAGAAAGCTACTCTATTTGTGAGTTTGAAGGCGAATAATCGCTATAAAGCATAACTAGCAAAAGGCGAAATACGTAATAATGAGTTATCAGGTACTAGCAAGGAAGTGGCGACCGGGCAAGTTCAGTGAACTTGTGGGTCAGGAACATGTTGTCTCTGCCATTTCAAATGCTTTGGATAACGATCGTCTACACCACGCTTATCTGTTTACTGGTACGCGAGGCGTAGGTAAAACTACCATTGCACGTATTTTTTCGAAAAGCCTTAACTGCGAAGAAGGACAAGGGGCAAACCCTTGCGGTCAATGTAACACCTGTAAAGAGATAGAGCAGGGGAACTACGTTGATTTGTTAGAGATTGACGCTGCATCAAGAACCAAAGTTGAGGATACTCGCGAGCTTCTTGATAACGTGCAATACAAACCCACTCGCGGGCGTTACAAAGTGTACCTTATCGATGAGGTACACATGCTTTCAAAACACAGCTTTAATGCGCTGTTAAAAACGCTGGAAGAGCCACCTCCACACGTTAAGTTCTTACTGGCGACCACCGATCCTCAAAAGCTTCCGATAACCATCTTATCCCGTTGCTTGCAGTTTAACTTGAAAGCCATGTCTCGGGAGCAGATTGTTGGACAGCTGCAGCATATTTTAGAGCATGAACAGCTGCCTTTTGAGCCACAAGCGCTAGCGCTTTTGGCAAGAGCCGCCCAAGGCAGTATGCGTGATGCGCTGAGTTTAACAGACCAAGCGATTGCACAGGGTGGAAATCAAGTGCTGGCATCGGTGGTAACCGATATGCTGGGGCTGATGGACAAGAACCAGTTGCTTAAAGTGGTTCATGCGGTAGTAAGTAAAAGTCCTGCTGATGTATTGCAGTTAGTTAATGACATCGCAGAGCAAGCCCCCGATTATGACAACGTACACAGCGAATTGGCTAGCCTGCTGCACCAAATAGCGTTAACGCAATGGGTGCCTGAAGCATGTAAGCTAGAAACCACATCGGCTAAAGCGATATTTCAATTAGCGAAAACTATTCCAGCTGAGCAAGTGCAGCTGCTATATCAGATTGCACTGCAAGGAAGAAAAGACTTACCGTTTGCTGCGGATGGAAAAAGTGCGTTTGAAATGACATTGATGCGAATGATGTCGTTTGCTCCAAACACCCCCATCGACGACACCGTAAGTGAAATTGAAAACGGGAGGAGTGAGCATAGTTTACCTGTAGATCATGCTTCTTCCAGTGGTGGCCCGGGAAACGTCGGTAAGCAGGAGGAAGCGCCGTTAAGCGAAACTTCTGCAACCAATGTGCAGGAGGAGACGCCTTCACATCTATCGGTTGAATCTACCTCTGAACAGTCGTTAGAAAGTGCGCCATCTACCCCAGACTCACTTGCTACATCAATAATCGAAAAAGAGCAGCAAGAACAATCGACGTCTCCATTTGAATCACAGCAAGAGCAGGAACACGCAGCCGCTGATGAAAGCGAGTTGAGTGGAAGTGATACTCTGTCGGCGCTACCTCATTCAGAGTCAGGTGCAACGTCGACTCAAACAACAGCACTTGAGCGTGATGCTTCACATGATGATGAATCTGTAAAGCCAGCTCCAACTTCATCTATTGAAGAACTAGCCGTAGAAAACACCGCGGTACAAGTGGTACAAACAGAAAGCGTTGCTGCAGAGCTTGAACCAACGCCAAGTAAAGTCAGTGCGTCCCATAACGAAGCTGCGCAATATTTCGATGAACCTCCGTTAGATGCGTACATGGACGATATGCCACTTTCGTCAGAAGATGATGGCTCTTTAGGTTTTGACGGTTTTCAAAGCGCTGAAGGTTTTCATAACGCTGAGGGCTCTTATGACGCTGAAGGTTTTCATAACGCTGAGGGCTCTCATAACGCCAAAGGCTCTGATAAAAACAGCGAGTCGTTGGCGCACGAGAACGAAGCGTCTTCATTAACCGCAGAAGAGCAGCTTACTTCTACGGCTGATATGTTGGCACTTCGTCAAAAGTTGAAGCAAAGAAAAGCACAAGACGCAGAGGCAAAAAGTACCAGCGCAGCAAATGCTAAGACCGAAAGTGCAAGCGATATTCAAGCGCGTTTTACCAGAAGCAAAGCCGAGGCTTTGAGTGCTGCACAAACTGCACATGGAATTAATAAGGGTGGCGATAATAGTTCAGGGCAGCCTAGTGCTGATAATGAAATCAAGAGTGGTGATTTAAACCCCGTTGGGCATGAAAACAGCCGTGAGCTGCAAGATCATAGCCCTGAGCTTCTAAATAGTAGTCCTAAGCCTCTAAATAATAGCCCAGAGCTTAAAGAGATCAGCCCAGAGCGTATAGATAGCGGCTCAGAACATAAAGACAATAGTGTTGCGCGCGGTGACACTCCTCAACTGGAAAGTACAAATTCAGGCTCGTCTTTAGGTAATACTCACGCGTATTCTTCTGACGCTATGCATACTAGCGAGTCAGAAAAGAATCATTCTAGCTCAAACCACACGAGCGATTTCTCGCTTGATGAGTTTGAAGAGGATATGCCTTTTTCAAATGACGAATCTGAGGCGCAATCAAACTCGGAAACACCGGTTGAGGATATGCCACCTTGGGCTACTGATTACGATAATCAACCACCTCAACACGTTGAAGGTGCTGATTATGTTGAAGCGCCCTCAGATAGCAGCTCCAATTACGACAGTGCCCCTGAGCAAATGGAAAGTGCGGGAGATAGGTCTTTTGCGCGGGATGCTCTAAATTTTGATACGCCGCTGAGCAGTACCTATGACGGGCAGTTAAAAGCGTACTTAAATGACGGAAGCAAATTAACTCACGCTAGCCAAATTGACGAATGGAGCAATCTAGTTGAGCAAATGCCAGTTGCTGGTCTACTCAAACAATTGGTGCTGCACGCATCATTTTCTCGAGCGGGCAATCAAGTGTCCCTTGAAATTGACCATAGTCAGACGCATTTATTAAATGATAGTGCGAAAAAGCAATTGGTTGATGCAATCCATCATGGGTTGGGTGAAAACGTTGAAGTAAATATCACGTTAGGTGAACCAGCATCTACACCTTTTGCGTTACAACAAGAGATTCATGCCATGCGCCATGCGCATGCACACTCGGTGATTAAAACCGACGATACAATTCAAGCATTGCTATCGACTTTCGATGCGTCAGTGCTAACCGATTCGGTTAAAGCGCGATAGCAGAATTATTAACACCAAAACGAAGCGAGACAAAAATTATGTTTAAAGGTGGAATGGGCAATATCATGAAGCAGGCGCAGCAAATGCAAGAGCGCATGCAAAAAGCACAAGACGACCTAGCCAAAATTGAAGTAACAGGTGAAGCGGGTGCAGGCATGGTTAAAGTAACCATGACGTGCAACCACAACGTACGTCGTGTAGACATTGATGAGTCATTGATGGACGACGACAAAGATATGGTTGAAGATTTGGTTGCTGCAGCATTTAACGACGCGGTACGTCGAGTTCAAGAAACTAGCAAAGAGAAGATGGGTGATGTAACTGGCGGAATGCCATTACCTCCTGGCTTCAAAATGCCGTTTTAAATAATTATGTAAAGCTAGAAGCGATACAGCTTGCAAGTATTTTGCGAGTGAAATCATAGAAAATCGCCGGCAACACGCCGGCGATTTTTATTGAGAATTTAAAATGTTGCCGATAGTCAGGCCAATGCGTTGCGCATTACTTTTCAATAAATGCTTGTTCAATTACATAATGCCCCTGACGGCGCGAGTTAGCTTTCGAGAAGCCCTTGTCGTCTAGCATAGACATAAGGTCTTGTAGCATATTGTCGTTGCCACATAGCATGAATCTGTCATTTTCAGTGTCTAATTCAGGCATACCTATATCATCCAGCAACTTTCCGCTTTCAATTAGCTTCGTTATCCGTCCTTCGTGAGCGATACCGTTTTTCTCATAACTTTCTCTCGTAACAGTAGGATAGTAAATGAGTTTCTCACGCACTTCGTCACCGAAATAAGGGTTGTTAGGAAGTTGGTGCTCAATTTCGTTTTGATAGGCAAGTTCAGAGCGCCAACGCGTTCCGTGAACTAATATGATTTTTTCAAAGCTTTCATAAATGAAAGGATCTCTGATAATACTCATAAATGGTGCTAGACCTGTACCAGTGCTGAGCAAATAAAGATGTTTTCCGGGTAACAAGAAACCAGGCACGAGCGTACCTGTAGGCCTAACATTAATCATTACCTGGTCACCAGATTCTATATTTTGAAGGCGAGAAGTAAGCGCACCATCTGGCACCTTAATACTAAAAAATTCCAATTCCTCATCATAATTTGGGCTTGCGATGCTGTAGGCCCTCATCAGTGGCCTACCATCTACTTCAAGACCAATCATAACGAATTGACCACTTTCAAAACGAAAAGATGATTCTCTCGTTGTTTTGAAACTAAACAGAGTGTCATTCCAATGGTGAACTTGGGTTACGGTTGCGTTTATAAGATTTCGCATTCGTTTTCCTACTTACTTAGTCATCAAGCCATGCTGCCATTCTCGCATACTTCACAATGTGATAATAGTTATCATTACGGTTTGTGGTATCGATATACGCACGTAAAATCCAACGTGCTATGAGTTTTAAATAAGTATTTTTAGCAATAGTTCAACCAGGCCTTTCTTCCGTAACATTAAAACACTGTCACATTCAGTCATTTAGCTTGCGCATGGCAAAGGAACACAAATAATAGAATGTGGCAGTTCGAAATGAGGGAGGATGCTGTGTTAGCAAAAATGTTAAAACGCTTTCAGGCCCAACGTAATTGTGCCGTCGAAAACCCGTCTATCAGTAATACCGCTGTATCTCTTTGGAAGGACACAGGCCAAGTCTACTATCTAGAGAACACGCTGAAGCTTACTTATCAGTCCTGCGCGGGAAAGATAACAATTGAAAAGCTCTCAATGACGTCTTTAGCTCAAGTTCTTGCTGAGCTTCAAGCATTGGATACCGTCTCAACGCTAGCGCAAAAGGAGACTGCAAATCAGGTAGATGCATATAGTGTTAGTGTGTGTGGTGTAACTTGGCAAACCGCAGACAATGGTCAGAGCATCCGTATTAAAGCGCTTCCAGAAGCTGCTACTCTGCGCAGCCCTACTGCCTGCTTCACAAAGTCTCAAGCAATTTTCAAACACGCCTTTATGCTTGAACATGATGACTTACTCACACCTGCATCATTGAGTAAGCCCGGGATCTTTACATACAATCGGATATCGTTAAATGATTTCATTAGTCAGTTAGCGCTGGCTAACGAAAAGTTAGCAAATGGGCAAAAAGCTACAGTGAGCGTTGGTCATCAAAATTTTGAAACTGCATTTACTGACCATGAGCAGTCAATCATTGAACAATTCATAAAGCACGATGAAACCGTATTCAATAAAGATGGACGTCAACGTCTGCTTACTGATAAAGGTTAGGCTTGTTTTCAGCCCGATACGTTGATAATTATGGGCTGATACACAGCTTACAAATACTGAGCGCATGCCCAACTCATCGACATTAACATTAAAATCTCATTTAACCGTTGTTCCGTAGAAAAAGTGTCCCAAATAGTTGAATGATCGTTGTATCATTGCGTTTTTTATCTTTCAGAAAACTCAACGTGTTCAGTTAACCGCTAATCGCGAAAGTTAACTCGTTAAAATAGAGGTTTTAGTAGTGCTAAGGAAAGGCTTAGTTATCACCACGGTTATTTTACTACCCATCGCAACCGTGTTGTTTTTTATGAGTATTCACGACCTGTTTAAAATGAAAACAGTAACGGTCGACCCGAAGCTTAAGGAAATTTCAGGTATAGAATACGATAAATACAAAAGGCTTTGGGCCATTAACGACAGTGGCGATGGACCTATCCTTTATATGCTCAATAAAGATGGAACTATTGAGAGGGAAGTGACAGTTACAAATGCCAAAAACGTCGACTGGGAAGACATGACACAAAACAGTTTCGGTCATTTCTTTTTGGGAGACTTCGGTAACAATGACAACAAGCGACGCTGGTTAACGATTTATAAAATTGAAAACCCCATTGACATAAAAACCGATACCACAGAAGCAGAAATCATTAAGTTTACTTACCCGGAAATGGGAAAAGGAAAAGTAAAACCGAAAGACAAGAACTACGATTTGGAAGCGTTCGTAGAGTACAAGCGTAACCTCTACCTGTTTACAAAAAATAGAACAAAACCCTTCGATGGCATCACCAAGTTGTATAAGGTGGGGGACCATGCCGCTAACTTTGACGCACAGCTCATCGGCGAATTTAAAACCTGTACCACCCTTGAAAAGTTATGCTGGATCACATCGGCTGCAATAAGCCCTGATAGGACTAAACTGGTGCTGTTAGATTCAACAAGCCTGTGGTTATTTGAAAATTTTGAAGGCGATAACTTCTTCAGTGGCGATGTGTCGCGTATTGATTTAGGCGTAGTCACACAAAAAGAGGCAGTGACGTTTTATGACGACAACACGCTGGTTTTCACCGATGAAGAGTACAAGGGGTTATTTGGGGGCAACATTTATGAAGTTAAGCTCGACCAAGCAAAGCGGAACGTGATTAAATACCGCGAAAGCTCGAATCAAAAAGAAAAAGCACCAAAGCAGTAAATACTATGAAGTTCAGTCCGCTACTCTCAGAATTAATTCAGGCACTAACGTGTCTTCCCGGCGTTGGCAACAAGAGTGCTCAGCGTATGGCATTCCACCTATTAGAGCGTAATCGCACTGGGGCAATTGATTTAAGCAACGTATTACACAATGCCATGGAGCATATTCATCATTGTAAGCGCTGCAGAACATTTACTGAAGACGAGCTATGTGACATTTGTCGTCACCCTGAAAGAGAAGCAAGTGGCTTGTTATGTATTGTTGAAAGCCCACAAGACGTACTAGCAATCGAACAAACCTTAAGTTACAAGGGGCAGTATTTTGTGCTTATGGGTCATTTGTCTCCTATTGACGGCGTTGGGCCAGAAGAAATTGGTCTTACTGAGCTTGAGGCTCGTCTTGCCGCAGGTGGGATAAATGAAGTTATCCTCGCCACAAACCCGACTGTAGAGGGGGAGGCCACGGCACATTATATCGCTCAACTTTGTGCAAGCCATAACGTTGATGCGTCTCGAATTGCCCACGGCGTGCCGGTTGGGGGAGAGCTCGAGTATATTGATGGTAATACTCTCACCCACGCATTTTCGGGTCGCCGCAAACTATAGTTCTATAAATTTGCCTAAACTCATTATTCTTAGTAATTAAAACACTCAACGTAGGTCCGCACCTGGCGGGCCTACGTCACGTTCTCTCTTATCGTTTGCCCACAAAATATTCAACATCAGACTTTATTGAAGATAAATCTCCTTATAAAAAATAAATTTTCGTTCTAAACGTTGAAAAGTGCGTTGAGCGACCTTACCTGTTTAACATCAAACGTGATCCATTCAACGAGGAGATATTGGATTATGGCTGAAGCAGCCCACAAAGAAACCCACGGTTTTCAAACAGAAGTAAAACAGCTTCTTCATCTGATGATTCACTCTTTGTATTCAAACAAAGAAATTTTTCTACGTGAGTTAGTGTCAAACGCGGCAGATGCTGCGGATAAGTTACGCTTTCGTGCGCTAGAAAATGACAGTCTTTACGAAAACGATGGCGAGTTAAACGTTAAGCTTAGCGTCGATAAAGAAGCAAATACCGTCACCATTACCGATAACGGTATTGGTATGACTCGCGATGAAGTCATTGCGAACTTGGGTACAATTGCTAAGTCAGGCACTAAAGACTTCTTTAGCAAACTTTCTGGCGATAGCGCTAAAGACTCACAACTCATTGGCCAGTTTGGTGTTGGCTTTTACTCTGCGTTCATCGTAGCTGACAAAGTAACGGTGCGAACTCGTGCTGCTGGTGCAGATGCATCGCAAGGCGTTGAGTGGATTTCAGACGGTGAAGGTGAATTCACTATTGCTGAAATCAACAAGCCTACACGTGGCACCGAGATTACACTTCACCTACGCGAAGACGAAAAAGAATTTGCTGATGCATGGCGTTTACGCTCTATCGTAAGTAAGTATTCTGATCACATCAGTATTCCTGTGCAGATGTGGAAAGATGAAGTGCCTGAAAGTGAAGGGCCTGATGGCGAAAAAATTGAAGGCCAGCCTGGTGAATGGGAAGTCGTGAACAAAGCGACGGCGCTATGGACTCGTGAAAAGTCTGAGATTACTGACGATGAGTATAACGAATTCTACAAGCATATTTCTCATGACTTTGCTGATCCGCTTGCATGGGCGCATAACAAAGTAGAGGGTAAAACGGAATATACAAGTTTATTATATATCCCTTCTAAAGCGCCGTTTGATATGTGGAATCGCGACCAAAGTCATGGTCTTAAGCTTTACGTTCAACGCGTTTTCATTATGGACGACGCCGAACAGTTCATGCCTACTTATCTACGTTTTGTTAAAGGTTTGCTAGACAGCAATGATCTTCCGCTTAACGTGTCTCGTGAAATTCTACAGGACAACAAGATAACGCAAGCGCTACGCCAAGGTTGTACTAAGCGCGTATTACAAATGCTTGAAAAAATGGCGAAGAACGACAATGAAAAATATCAGTCGTTCTGGAATGAATTCGGCAACGTGTTAAAAGAAGGGCCGGCTGAAGATTTCAGTAACCGCGAGAAAATTGCTGGCTTGTTACGCTTCTCTTCTACACACGGTGAGTCTGATGCACAAACCGTATCATTAGCTGACTATATTGAGCGAATGAAAGAAGGCCAGGATAAGATTTATTATGTGACAGCAGATAGCTTGCAAGCTGCCAAGTCTAGTCCTCACCTTGAGATTTTCCGCAAGAAAGGAATTGAAGTGCTATTGATGGGCGAACGCATTGACGAATGGTTAATGTCTCACCTTACTGAGTTTAACGAGAAGCAGTTTGTCTCAATTGCGAAAGGAAACTTAGATTTAGGCGACTTAGAAGACGAAGAGTCTAAGAAGGCGCAAGAAGAAGCAGAAAAGCAAGTTGAAGGTGTTCTTGAGCGAGCTAAAACTGCACTTGGCGATAAGGTTGTAGACGTTAAATTTACTCATCGCTTAACAGATTCACCTGCGGTCATCGTAGCAGATGACAATGGCATGACTACGCAAATGATGAAGCTTATGCAGGCAGCAGGGCAGACCGTGCCAGACGTGAAGTATCACTTTGAACTTAACCCTGAGCATAGCTTGGTGAAGCTGCTGGCGGATACCCAAGATGAAGAGTTGTTTAATCAGTGGGTAGGCGTATTGTTTGATCAAGCTGCACTGTCAGAACAGGGTAGCTTGAAAGACCCATCTAGTTTTGTACAGAACTTGAACACGCTTCTAATGAAGTTAGCTAAATAAAGCAATAAACCATTAAGTTTACATTTAAAAACGGGCGTAATGCCTAATGCCGATCAGTTAAGAAAATTTTCATGATCGGTTGACCGATCTTTTTAAGGCTTCAAAATCCGATATCAGTCTCTGGTATCGGATTTTTTAATGTCTT
>NZ_VTYM01000048.1:0-13086 GCF_013113925.1 Alteromonas sp. 07-89-2
GCCATGATCAAACTCTTCAATTAAATATATCGAAATATGAATCGTCGTTGTGACACTCTTAACGAGTGCCCACACAGATTGTCTTGTCTAAATTTTTAAAGAACGTTACTAGCTTTTGCTAGCTGCCTCTCTCGAAGCGGATGCGTATCTTACAGCGCATCTTTTTTTTGTCAACAACTTTTGTTTATTTATTTTTAAACTTGGTTTTTGACATCCTCATCAGTTGTTAGCGTTTTGCTCTTCCCTGTTGAGGAGGCGCGCATTCTACGCATTCCTGTAGCATCGTCAACACCCTTTTTTAAATAAATATAAAAAAAGCGACCGTTCGGTCGCTTTTTAATCTATTAGTACGTTAATCATGCGTTTACGCTTGTATATCCTTATTCTATCAGCTCAAAAAGGCATATCCTCTTTATTATTGAGCGACGACATCTGATTATTGCTACGTAATCATTCCTGCTTATTGTCTACACTTTCATTGCTTTTCTTTTTATCGACATTGAAGTCTGCATCTTCTTCATGATCGCCCACTACATCGTCTAACGTTACTTTCTCAACGGTACGAAACGTATTGATAGGTCCAGCTAACGCATATAGTGCAAAAACAAGGAACAATACTAAAGCGGGCTCTGTTGCTACAACAACGAATATCAGGAGAACTAAAAGAAGGCCTACAAATGGAACCTTACCTTGCCAATTAACTTCTTTGAAAGAATTGTATTTAAAGTTACTCACCATCAGCAAACCTGCCAAGCCAGTTACTGCAGCAACTATTAAACCATAGTCGGTACCAACAGCATCATACTCAACTCCAACCCATACAAGACCAGAGACAACAGCCGCAGCAGCCGGACTTGCGAGACCTTGGAAGAAACGCTTATCGGCAATACCAACTTGCGTATTGAAGCGAGCTAAACGAAGAGCTGCACCCGCTACATATATAAAGGCCGCTAACCAACCTAACTTGCCCAGCTCAGTTAACCCCCAATTATAAGCAACAAGTGCAGGTGCCATTCCAAATGAAACCATATCTGCCATTGAGTCATACTCAGCACCAAAGTCGCTTTGCGTGTTCGTCATTCTTGCCACACGCCCATCTAAGCCATCAAAAATCATAGCAACAAAGATAGCCACTGCCGCGGCTTCGAACCTGCCGTTCATTGACGAAACCACAGCAAAGAAACCCGAAAACAACCCTGCTGTTGTTAATAAGTTGGGAAGTAAGTATATCCCTTTACGTTTTTGATCAGACATATGTCCTCATACTTCTACATATACAATTGCACTAATTATTTCATAGATATGCAGGAACGCATAGCAAAGTAAAAAGACTGCCTCGTTCCTTTACATAACGCCGTTGCAAAACGTTATTAACTTTGCATTGATTACACGTACTCCTACCACAATGCCGGCGCTTGGCTTCTATTTATTCAGTACCGCTTATGCTCACGATTAAACAAACAACTAATAACTAGGTATACGGTTACATACCTTAAATAGCTCACCGTTCATATATCATACAAGTCCATGTTGAAATTAGGTACTACCAAGTTTGTGTTCGCATAATATGCGCACACATCACTCGGCGTGTACTTGAAGTGCTTTGCGCTTCATATATAGGAAAGCAATTATGCGAACGCTACAAAAAACGTTTTCTTTGCAAACTGTACTATTACTTTCCACAGCTTTGCTATCTACCCTGAGTGCTAATTCAGCATTCGCTACCTACTATAAAAAGCAAAGTTATTCTCACTGTGGGTCATCGAGCCAAAGCAACGAACAAAGCAATGTATGTAACTCTCCGTTGGGAGAATATACCTACGATCTAGTCGATGACGAAGTGACACAAACCAATCAGGCGAATAATTCCTTTGTTCAAATAGACGGATTAAATATTAATATGTCCGCCTTTTCTGACACACAAGGAGTTACCGGCGAAACAGTCGTTGGCGCTAAGTTAGAAAAAATCTCAGATAAATGGGCTTACGGCATAACAAACAATGATGAAGCATACTATCGCGACGGTGCCGACCACGCCATTGACAATATCAACTATTACTCTCAAGGTAGCGCGAACGCATATTATAGCGGTATGACTAACGTAGAACGTGACTATGACTTCGTGTTGTTATCGTTCGACTCTGCGGTGACACTAACGGGCGCAAGTTTTTCATGGCTTTACAGTGGCAGCGACAGCCAAGTATCTGTTGCAGCACTAAGTAATACTTCGAAACTAACCTCAGGTGTTAACACGTGGAGCGATATTGTCGCTAACGCCTTAACTTCAGCCTCATTTGATATTGAAAACTGTGAATATTTAGATCACCGTGCTGACTTTACTTTCACTGAGTCCGCTCAATATTGGTTGGTTGGCGCTTATAACACCGTATTCGGAAATATTGGCGGCCATGTAGGTAATGATGCCTTTAAGCTTGCTAATGTTGGCTTCTCTGTAACAGAGTCTGCCGGTACGCCAACGCCAACAGAAGTTTCTGAACCTGGCACCATTGGCTTACTCATGGCTTGTTCACTTCTTGTGATGTGGCGTCGCAAAAAATCCATTTGAAGAAATTAGACTTTAGATCACTGACAGGTTGGAAAATCTGTCAGTTTTTTTTACCCTCTCTCATACCGCCCCTTTTCAAATTAAAATATTAACTTAAAAATCAAAAGCTTAAACAAACTGGCACGAAAGAAGCATAACATCAAAAATAATCATCTAATTTTGCTTTTTGGGTAGTTCAAAATATGAAGTTTTCTACATCGCTGACATTACTATTACTTGCTGTTAGTTCATCAGTTTTCGCTACAGATTCAAGCCTCAACAGTGCAAAGTATGATGCACAATACACACTCGCCAATTCTAATGGCAGCGCAAATTACTCACAAACGACCAATGCGCAAAACAGCAATACCTCAATCGAGATTAACGGCGTTACAGTTGATGTAGGAATCACTGCTTGGTCAAACTCTGCAGGACACGCCGACGACAGACTTGCCCAGGGCAATATTCAAGGTTGGTGGAACTGTACGCTTGGTAATAATGGTTGTACTTTAGCAAATAGACACGTTGGCTACGGAATTAAAAATAGTGATTATTCTTGGGGAGGTGATAGTCACGCAGTTGATAATAGCGGTGACGGCGGTGGCAGAGATTTTGATATGTTCTTACTGTCATTTAGCGAGTCAGTGACTCTTGAAAATGCAGCCTTCACTTGGGTAGTCGGCGACAATGATAGTAAAGAAGTTACTGTTGCGGGTCTTAATAGTATTGCGGCATTTGAGAGCGGAGCCAACTCAACTTGGAACACTGTTACAAGCGCTATTGTTGAGAATACACTAGGTCACTTTGGCGTAGGTTCAAAAGGCTCAAACGGTTTGTACGAATCAACATTTACGAAGCTAACTGGTAGTGCAAAATACTGGTTAATAGGTGCATACAATACCATTTTCGACGATAACGCTGAGAGTAACTTTAGCAGCGTACAATTAAAACTGTCTTCCATTGGTGTGTCAATGACTCAACCAACCGCAGAAGTTAGTGAGCCTGGCGCCCTAGCACTGATGGGGTTGGGTTTAGGTCTTGTTCTTTATAGACGTAAGCGCCGCGTTTAATTGTTTAAAAACGCATAGAAAACACGTATCTTTAGAAGGTGGCTTAGGCCACCTTTTTTTATGCTATTTTAAAGCCAGCGGCTAGGCTAAGTTTCGAAGGTATATATGGATTTTTTTAATAATAAAAAGCGTGTTGTACAACGCGCTATTGTCTCTGCAGTTGCCTCATCATTAATCGCTTTTAACAGTTTTGCTTCTACGTCAGAAGACTACGAAAAAGCACTGACCGCGTTTAATCAAAACGAATACGACGAAGCCTATATCCACCTTAAAAACAGCTTACAAAAAGACCCTGAAAACCTTGCTGCAAAAATCCTTATGGGCGAAATACTGCTTATTAATGGCTACTTAACTGCAGCAGAAATGGAGTTTGTAGAAGCGTTGGAAATGGGTGCAGATATCAACCTTCTGGCAGAGCCTCTCGGCAACACTTGGTTGTTTTTGAACAGGTACCAAGAAATTGTAGACTTCTCTGATTTAAACAAACTATCAGGTGATGCAGAGCGCGAGTGGCTTATGATTCGTGCAACTGCGTGTATTAGACTGCAAGACGAGTCGTGTGCCCTACGTGATTACAATACAATTGTTTCACGCACGCCTAATTTTGTACCTGCAATAAATGGCTTAGCCTCCATAGCTCTTCAAAATGAAGATTTATCCAAAGCGACCTCGCTTATCAATAAAGCCATGTCGTTAGAACCAGAAAATGCAATAACATGGCGATTGAAGGGGCAACTCGCATACCGACAGGGTGATAAAGATGCAGCTACGGCACACTTGCAAAAGGCGCTGACTTTTAATCGAGACGATCCCATTGCATTACGGAATCTTGTTGATTTGTATTTAGAAGCGAAAGACTACGACACGGCAAAACTGTTCGTAGATGAGATAATCCAAGATACACCCAATGATCCTCTCGCCATTTTACTTAATAGCTGGTTACAAAGCAGAGACAACCAGCAAGCTATCGATAACGAAAAACTAAAAGAACTTAACGACTTCATGGCTCAACTGGATCCTGAGCTTATTACCTCACAGCCCATGTTGCTTTACATAAGTGGTTTAACTAACTTCTTTAATAACAACATGGAAACAGCCGCGAAAGATTTTAACGCTTATCTGCAACAAGAGCCTGATGACTTACAGGCGGTATTGATGTTGAGCCAAGTTTACATGGCGACTCAACAAGATAAACAGGCCCTTGCCCTGCTTGAACGTCATCAGGATGCGTTAATGGAAGACCCAGACTCAGCACTGCTTTTAGGTGATTTATTTATTCGCCAAAACAAAGCCTTTAAAGCCGAGCGACTTTTGCAAAATCTTGAATATAAATACCCGAATGAAAACAAGCTCCAGCTATTTAAGATTAAATTAATGGCTGCCAGAGGTAAACAAGATGAAGCGCTATCTATTCTTGAAAATAACTTATCTACCTACAAGGATAATGCCGGCTTTCTTTTCACTTATTCATTGATGAATTTACAAGCTCAGCAGTTTAAAAATGCATTAAAAGGCGCTGACTTATTAAGCGCTTTGTTTCCAAACGAAGCAGAAGTTTTCAATCTTAAAGCCGGTATATTGATTAGACAGGGCCGATTAGAAGAAGCCAAGGTCAACATAGAAAAAGCGCTAGCGCAAAACCCGACGCTTTTCCCTGCGAAATTCAATTTAGCAGCCACGGAAAGCCGTTTAGGAAATGTCGATAAATCTAACCTGCTAGTAGAAGAGTTACTTGCTCTGTCTCCCCAACATAATGAAACGCTGATGCTGAAAGCGTTCAATTTGAGCAAAGCAGGAAATCTAGAAGAAGCTAAGCAAATTTATCTCGATATATTGACGCTCACGCCTTCAAATACTGGAGCGAGAGAGCGCGTTTCATCTTTGTATCAACAACAAGGCGACACAAAAAATGCGCTCTATCACTTAGACCTCTTAATCAAAGACGATTTCGACAACGCCGATTATCTCCTTCGAAAAGCAGCGCTTCAGTTAGAAGCAGGTCAACGTGCCGATGGAGAAAAAACGCTAAGTATTGTGAGGAATTTTATCAATGACGATGCCGGCAAGCTTATCGCATATGCTGATCAAGCTCGAAGTGTTGATAATGATGAAAACGCCTTAGACGCCATGGCCCGAGCGTATGAAATAGCGAATACAAGTACGTTTGTCACGTTGCGTTATGTGAGCCTACTGCTCGACATGCAAAACAACGACAAAGCACAATCACTGCTAACAACCATTCCCGCAAACCAACAACAAAATCCGGTTTATTATTTCTTGAAAGGCCGACTGGCAGCAAATAAGGGAAACAGTGAACGTGCTATCAAAGAGTTTGAAAAAGCGTTAGATGTAGACGCTACTTTTGCACAGGCTTTTGTTGCCATTTACAACTACGCACTGAACGATCAGTTTGTCGATGTATTCTTGAATACGGCAAGAAAACTGGTGAGCGAGAATGAAAACAATCTGCTGGCAAAAAACCTGTTGGCGCAATATTTATTCTTCATTCAAGAGTTCGATGAGTCGATAGCGCTTTACAAGCAGCTTGTTGAGCAACCAAACTTACTCAACCCTGCTGAAGCCTACAATCGCCTAGCGATCATGCATATCGAGAAGTCGCTAGTCACTGCAAAAAATTATGCACGTCAGGCCTACGAGCTTCAACCAAACTCAGCAAAAATATTGGATACCTACGGTCATATCAAAGCGCTACAAGGAGACTATGAAGGCAGCCTTAAAATGCTGAGGGATGCGTTCGCCAGAGACGCCAACGACCCAAATATTCGCTATCATCTGGGCTACACGCTAGCCAAGCTCAATAGAATTGAAGAGGCGAAAAAAGAGTTAGAATATGCAGTAAAAGTGGAACGCCCTTTCTTTAAGCGCCCTCAAGCAAGAACGCTATTAGAGAGCCTATAAGGCTCTCTTCGCATGCAGCTATAGGCAGCACGAACAATTGCGTTTGTGCTTTTCCATTTTGCCAATACCAGGGTTAAACGTATTGGTTGGATCTAAGTCTTTGTAAAATTTCTGCAAGTTACTTTCGGCTTCATACAAATGACCTACATTGTGTTCAGCCGGATACTTAGCGCCACGACTGTCTAATAGTGCCAACATATCTGCTTTTACTTTTTTGGCGTCGCTGCCTTTTTTAAGTATGTAATCTTGATGAAAGACATGGCAGAAAAAATGTCCATAATAAAGTGACTTTTCAACGTGTTTGGCGATGTGCTCAGGCAGGTTCTCTACCCACAAATCATCATTGCGGCGCAATGCGATGTCCAATGCTAAGATGTCTCCTACTTGCTTATGGTGTAACGTTTGATAGCGAACCGCGGCGCCAGCTGCAGCAAAACGCAATAAAAACGCCTTAGACGCTTCTTCTTCATTACAAGTAATGAAGTCACCATCTAGCTTCTCTTCTTTAAACAGCTTGGCCAAAAGCGTTTTAGCCTCTTCGATGCCACCATCGCTCATTTTAAGGATTAGATGATGCTCGTACTTGTCGCGGTAGGTTCTTATACTCGAGGGAATTTGGTCAGAAAAGAACTTACTACCGAACTGCATCAATCTGTCGCTTAGGTAAGGAGGAAGCAGAGGTAACTTGTTGAGCACGGCATCCACCCGCCCTTTGAGTGCAAACATTTTAGGTAGCGAGTCAGTTCCCAAACGCTGAATACTTATGATCGTATCTTTTCCATAAACATCTGCAATATCGAACATTTCTCTATGAAGATATTCACCCACCTCAGGAACGTTTTTACATTGAGTCAGTATGTCTCTGCGAATACGAGTAAGTACAGAGGCATCATTTGTACCGATATAAAACGTTTGCTCTTCATTAGGCACTTCGAATGTGTCTAAACGCACCGCGAAAACAGCAATTTTACCTGCGCATCCACTGGCTTCGTAAAGCCGTTTTGGATCGGCATTGAAGCGGCTCGGCGTATCAGCATTTACGTCTCTAACGATGTGTTCATAATCACTTGCCGACGCTTTCATACTGGTTTCAGGTAGAGATTTTGGAAAGTTGCCAGAAGAAAGGTTTCCGATAATTTCTTCTGGCGTGTCGCCTAAATCTATCCCTAGGTGATTAACAAGCTTTAGCTCTCCGTTTTTATCCACCTGAGCGAACAGCGATAACTCAGTATAGGCAGGTCCCCTTTTGACAAGTGCCCCACCTGAGTTGTTTGCAACACCACCGACAATAGACGCACCTAGACACGACGACCCAATCACAGAGTGAGGCGCACGCCCAAGTGGCTTTAGCGCCTTTTCAAGTTTGAACAGTGTTGCTCCCGGAAAGCTCAATACTTGCGTTCCGTCGTTAACCAGAACAATATCGTCCATTGCTAACGTATTTATAACCACCACTGGTCTATCGTAGTCGCTTCCACTTGGCGTTGAGCCTTCGGTCAAGCCGGTTTTCGCGGCCTGCATAATAATGATGCAGTTATATTCAACGCAAACCTTTAGCACTTCCCAATATTGCATTAGCGTATGTGGAAAAAGTACAGCCAATGCTTCGCCCTCGCCTGACCGCCACCCCTTGCGATAGTGCTCAGTTTGGCGCGTTCCTACGGCAAGATTGCTTTCCCCGAGTACGCGTTTAAAAGCGTCAATAATTGGGGTTGTTTGCATGTATAACTCCTTAGAACAGTGCAATGCGTATTAAAAAATTAGTTTGTGCCGACTAATGGACCGCCGACGTCAAACACATAAACCCCCAACCATACTAAAATACCTGCAAATGCAACGTAATATATAGTTGGGATAATAGTCTTTCTTAAAGTAGCTCCCTCTTGCCCCATTAATCCTACCGTTGCCGACGCAGCTACAACATTGTGTATTGCAATCATATTTCCGGCAGCCGCCCCAACGGCTTGCGCTGCGATAATTAGTGCAGGTGACAATTGAAGGCTTAATGCTGCTTCGAACTGAAACTGGCTGAACATCATATTCGATACTGTGTTCGAGCCTGCGATAAATGCGCCTAATGCACCAATAGTAGGGCTAATTAATGGGAAAGCTTCGCCAAACATATTGGCGAACAATTGCGCGCCAGCTATCGGCATACTGACGATGTCGGCGCCATTCACACCTGAATTTATAAAAAGCCTAACCATAGGAATTGTGAACATCAATACAAAACCAGCACTTAGCAACGTTTTGCTGGAATCATTGAAAGCCTTAAACAACACTTCTCCCTTAGATACCTTTTTACTTTGAATGATTACTGCAACCAATGCACCTATTAACAACAAACCACCAGGAAGATATAGCGGACTGATTGATGCACTTACACCCGTTTCACCCAGTATGTTGTCAAATGAGAGTGTCAGCGACGTAGTAAATTCTTTTATTGTTGGAAACACTCTGGATATTACGAGCAAAAGTGCAACAACTAAATAAGGGACCCAAGCCGTAACCCAATGCATGGCCTTTTGTGACGTTATGTCGTCTGCTTTTATTTCCAAATTACCCAGCCAACCTTTGTCCCATGACGCTTTCGGCGGGAAATCCCATGTTGTTTTAGGCATCAAGAAACCATTTTTAGCTGCAGTAACAACCACTGCCAAGCTCACCAATCCTCCAATCAACGAAGGAAATTCAGGGCCTAATACAATGCCGGTAAATACGTAAGGAATGGTAAAGCTGACGCCTGCGAATAAGGCGAAAGGTAGAATTTGTAACCCTTCGCGCCAAGACTTGTTGGAGCCAAAAAAGCGAGTGAGCATTACAGCCATTAAAACTGGCATAAATGAGCCAATAATTCCGTGGATAATTGCCACTTCAGAGGTGATTAGTTGAATAAACTGCTCCCATTGCCAGCCTTGAGCCTGCAAAGTCTGACTGATCGCTTGGCCGTCTAAGCCTTTGTTTACACCAATAACTATAGGCGTTCCCACTGCGCCAAAAGAGACGGGGGTGCTTTGGATCATCATACCAATAAGTACGGCAGCCAATGCTGGAAAACCGATGGCAACAAGCAAAGGAGCCGCTATAGCGGCCGGCGTGCCAAAACCAGAAGCACCTTCAATAAAAGTTCCGAAGCACCAAGCAATGATTATTGCCTGGACTCTTCTATCAGGTGAAATGTTGGTGAAACCCTGGCGGATAACATCAATTGCTCCAGTATATTTCAATGTGTTGAGCAGAAAAATTGCACCAAATACAATCCACAAAACAGATACTGTAATCACTAAGCCTTGTAGAATTGAAGCGCCCACCCGTACTGCCGACATATCCCATGCTAAAAGTGCCATAAGTGCTGTACTTGCTAATACAACTGGCATTGCTCTTTTCGCAGACCACTGTAAACCCAATAGCAGCACTGCTGAAAGCGTTATAGGTAGCAATGCTAATAATCCAAGGGTTATCTCATTCATGAGTTTTCCTCTTATTATAATTAGTTAATTATTCGAGTTTCTAACGTTAGAAACTCGATGTTAATGCAGGGTTAAAATTTAGGTATGCGACTGTACTAATTTCTCACGTGTTGATATATATGCATTAAAGACAAAGTTTATTTCCATTTTTGGACTAATAGTGGCAAAAGCAGACGATATTATCCTTTTTGTGAACGTAGTTGATGAAGGCTCTTTTTCAAAGGTCGCTCAAAAACTCAACCTAACTAATTCTGTAGTAAGTAAGCGTATCGCACGATTAGAGTCAGATTTGAACGTTCAATTGCTTTACCGCTCTACACGAAAGCTCAATTTAACTGATGCAGGAAGAACACTGTACAATAAGGCGAGAATCGCCAATTTAGCCATTCAAGACGCAGAAGATGCCGTCAGTGGTTACAGTGATGAAGTGCGTGGAAAAATCCGAATTACTATGCCCAATGTATCAGCAAAACTGGTCTTAAATCGCGCAATTGCCGAGTTTTGCAATTTACACGAAGAGGTGGATGTAGAGCTTGCAATTACCAATCGCGTTACCAATATCATTGAAGAAGGCTACGATCTCGCCATTCGTACAGCCCACCTTGAGGACTCCTCTCTTATTGCTAAACGCCTTATAGATTCAAAATGGATAGTATGCGCAAGCCCCACATATCTTAAAAACAAAAGCCGCCCAAATCATCCTGATGACTTAACTGAACATAATTGTTTAATTTACAAGTACGATAGCACTGGCCCAGACTTCTGGCCGTTTCATATTGAAGGAGAGCTTCACAACGTTCAAATTGGTGGGCGAATACAGTCAAATAACTTGGATGCGTTAAGGCAAGCCGCTATTGCAGGTGTGGGTGTAGCATTTCTTCCCAAGGCATTAGTGCATGAAGATATCGAAGATGGGGCGCTTTCGCCTTTACTTGTCGAGTACGTAACTAAGACTATGGGTATTTATGCCGTTTATCCTCGTTCGCGTCAGCCTGACAAAAAGCTAAAGCTACTGGTCAACTACCTTCAAGAGGCGTTTAGCAATAGAAGCGCCTATTTTTATTGATAAACATTGAAGTAATCTCTGTTTACATCAAAAACATGGCGCTAAACATAATTGAAGCGATCTTAAAACGCGAACTTAGCTGACGCTTGGATGTAATTGGAGTCAATGCTGTCTATATTGTCATCATTGATAGAATAAGCACCAAACTCTAGGCCGACATCAAGACGCGGCGCTACCGTATCAATTACATTCACCGCCCAGTGCGAACGTTTGCGCCCCAAAATATCTGTTTTAGCTGCTCCATAAAATACAGTGCTGCGGAGAGTTTCGGTCCAAAAATGGCGATACGCTACGGTATAAGCCAGCGTACTTTCCGTTTCCAATGTTTGAGTTGCAGGATCCTCAACAACATCAGCAGTCATGCCGGCCGCAGCATACCGACCGGGCTTACCCGCGGTTAATTGAAAACGTAGATCATCTTTTGCAAAAAGTGGTATTTTGCCTGCGATATTTACTGCTGCTGTAACTTCTTCAACCCCTCCTTGATCGACAAGTCGTATTACAGAGCCGAAAGCATATTGCCCATATTGACTATCTAAATTGTATCGTACAACAAAGTCGGGCGTAGACTCATCAGGGTCAGCGGCTACACCTGTAAGCCCTACGGCATTGGCAGGTGCGTCGGTATCACCATCCCCAATGGTCTCTGGGCTTTCGATGGCAAATTGCCAGTTTCCAGAGGTGTATCTAACCTGAACTTGCCTTGCAAACACTTCTCCTACATGAGGACCACCAAAATCTAACGACTCAGGAATAACGTGAAGCGGCATAAAGGTGCTCCAGTTTTGCCCCGCACTCCAGTTCTTATAGGTGATGAAGAAGTGACGTAACCTCAAGTTAGTAGAGTTACTTACCGCTTCGTTACCGCCTCCGCCATACATATCGACTTCTATAAAAGTACTCACCTCCCCTATAGAAACGCCCATATTTAAGCGTGACTCTCCTACATTGAAACCTGTGTGTGATGTCTCTATTGCTTCCCCGCCAGGAAAATTACCAATCCAATAATCCTGATAAGCAATATCCCCTTCAACATGCCTGACATCTACTTTGGCATAACCTCCAACACTAACCTTAACGTGTTCGTTACCGACCTTCCCGTTGAACAACTCTATGCCGTAAGAAGGGTTAAGAATTAGCGCTAATGCACAAGCAGATAAGCGTAGGGTGTATTTATTGTTTGTTTTCATTATTCGTCCTAATAGCTGAAACTATTTAACATGTCGTTAACGGGCGGATAATGTATTCGTTCGTGCTCAGAGGATAAACCGAGTTTAGAATATTAACTTTTTCCTAAATTCGCATAATCAGAGGTTTACTTTTTGAATGTTAATTGTGTAAAGAGATGAAGAATATTGAGCATAAATCGCTCAATAGAAAAATAATAAAAGGCTACTTGTTGCTAACACGATAAGTGAAAGTAATGATATTGACTGAAGTGCCTTACCCCAACTTTGCGAAAACCAACTTAAACACAAAGACAAAGAAAACACGGTAAGTGCAGACATAATAGTATCTGCAGGCGAGAATGTCGCTTGATTTACACTCAATGCAAATACGGCAAAACCAGTACCTATGGCACCGACTGCGCTCACAATCATGCATAATATGAAATGCGCACAAAGCTTAGCTATATCTCGGGGCATTGAGCGCACAGAAACTACCGCTTCGTTTGAATTATATAACTGCATCGCAACCTCTTAACCCTCTCAACAATAAGTTAATGATAATCGTTATCATTATTAAATCAAGAAAATTAATTAGCTGTATTAGGAAAATTCATTAAACAAGAAAGCGTAATCTGTCGCTATTCGACCAGTGGCTTTTTGGTAAATCGTTTTTTGTTATGAAGCTGCCGATTAATGGTCTTTCGCGGAATCTACTGGCAATAAAAAAGGCACTGTCTCCAGTGCCTCAGATTGATGATAAACCCCTCTTTTTTCGGAGGGGGTTATTTTTTCTAGCAGCCGAAGGCTGCGATCGCGATATTTTTTAATAAGGCGTTTTTGTTTTAGT
>NZ_VTYM01000049.1:0-12481 GCF_013113925.1 Alteromonas sp. 07-89-2
TGTACTAGCTCAGACTTGATCTGACAGTTACCCGTTTTTTCAGGTGTCGCTGTCAGTTTAGATTTGAGCTAGATTCTTCTCAGCCCAAGTCCGTTTCCCATCGATTAATGTTTCCAGTGGCGTTCTGCCACAGCACATTTTGCCCTGATGAGTCCTTTCATTGTTGTAGTAATCCATCCACACGTCCAGATCTTTTTGAAGCTCTTCTAGCGACGCATATAGTTTCTTACGGAACGTAACTTGGTAGAACTCATTCAATATCGTTTTGTGGAAGCGCTCGCAGATTCCGTTCGTTTGCGGAGACATTGCTTTAGTTTTCGTGTGGTCGATATCGTTTATCGCAAGGTAAAGCTGGTAATCATGGTGCTCTACCTTCCCACAATATTCTGTACCGCGATCGGTAAGTATTCTGAGCATTGGTAAGTCATGCTGTTCGAAGTAAGGCAGCACCTTGTCATTGAGAGCGTCAGCAGCGGTTATCGGCGTTTTGGTGGTATACAGTTTGGCGAAGGCCACCTTGCTGTAAGTATCGATGAAGGTTTGCTGATAGATACGACCAACACCTTTCAAGTTTCCCACATAAAACGTATCTTGCGAGCCTAAGTAACCTGGGTGAAGGGTTTCTATCTCTCCGCAAGCTTCGTCATCATTCTTCTTTTTCTCTAACGCAGCAACCTGTGAATCTGTGAGGATTATGCCGTCATTAGCGACTTTATCTTCTAACGCTTTAAGCCGCTTTTTAAAGTTCTCCAAGTCATGACGAAGCCAAATGGATCTAACGCCACTACCAGACACAAAAATACTTCTCTTCCTAAGCTCGTTGCTGGTTCTGTGTTGGCCGTGAGCTGGAAACTCGATAGCGTAATCAATGACAGCTTGTTCTGTCACTTCATCAACGCGGTTTTTAAGATTTGGAGTTCTGCGACTTTTATCGATTAACGAGTCAATTCCACCGTCTTCAACAAGTTCTTGATAACGGTAAAAAGTATCGCGAGAAACGCCCATAACTTTACACGCTCTTGATACATTTCCGAGTTCTTCTGCGAGATTAAGCAAACCTGCTTTGTGTTTAATGATTGGATTGTTAGTATGCAACATGAGAGTTACCTATTTTGTTTTGATTAAAGATTCGACACCTTTATCAAAACGGGTAACTCTCATCTTTTCAAGAAGAAGTGTCAGATTAAGTCGAGACTAATTCACGTTCCTTCCGGCTTACTCGTGTCGAAATCAAGCCTCCCTTTAAATTCGGTTACTTCGCAAAGTAATTCAGCTAATTCTCGAATTGAGCAATCTGTACCTGTCCCCATATTAATGTGTGAACTCATTGGTGGAATTGCCGCATTAAACTCAGCGTTTGGAAGGTTTGCTATTTGGATAGAGCCTCGAGCCAGATCAGAAACATGTAAAAACTCTCTTCTAGCCCTGCCACTACCCCAAATGTTTACCGATGAAGCATTATTTTGCTTCGCCTGTGCGAACTTATTGATGAGCGCAGGAATAACATGACTGCCATTAAGCTCGAAATTGTCATAAGGGCCATACAAATTAGTCGGCATCACGCTTCGGTAATCTCTACCATATTGCCTGTTAAAGCTTTCGCAAAGCTTAATACCTGCTATTTTGGCAATAGCATAAGGCTCATTCGTTGGTTCAAGAGCGCCTGAAAGAAGCGACGACTCTTTAATAGGTTGCTCCGCAAATTTTGGGTAAATACAGCTTGAACCCAAAAATAACAGTTTATTAATATCACTTTCGTGTGCCGCTTCAATCACATTTGCACTTATCATCAAGTTCTCGTAAATGAAACTCGCAGGCAAAGTATTGTTGGCGTGTATTCCCCCCACTTTTGCAGCTGCCAAGTACACCTCATCAACGTCATGACTTTTGAAAAACTGCTTTACCGAAAGCTGATTTGTAAGGTCAAGTTGACCACGACTCGCTGTTACAATTTCAATATTGCTATTTTTAGATAGCTCGCTAACTAGAGCACGCCCCACCATTCCCTTGTGGCCCGCTACATAAATTCGTTTAGCCGACATTATCAACCTTCCCCACTGATAGGGAGTTCAAACCCGTTCGCTTTTAAAAAAGCTAACCTACGCGCCTCTTCAGCATCTGACGCTACCATTTCTTCGCACATTTCTTTAGCTGATATTGTAGGTTCCCAGTTCAAGGTTTCTTTTGCCTTGGTAGGATCACCTAACAAGGAATCAACTTCGGCGGGCCTAAAGTACTTTTTATCTACCCTGACTATCACATCTCCTACACTCAGTGCTGGTGACAGTGCTTTGTCGACAGAAACTACCGTAGCAATTTCGTGAACATCTGAACCAGAAAACCTAAGCTCAATGCCCAACGCCTTTGCCGACCATTGAACAAATTGTCGAACTGAGTATTGCTCCCCAGTTGCTACAACAAAATCTTCAGGTTTATCTTGTTGCAACATTAGCCACTGCATGTAAACGTAATCTTTGGCGTGCCCCCAATCTCTGAGCGCATCTAAATTTCCTAAATGTAAACAACCCTCTAGGCCCTGAGAAATGTTGGCTAGTCCACGCGTGATTTTTCTCGTTACAAAGGTCTCTCCGCGGCGAGGTGATTCATGGTTAAATAAAATCCCATTACACGCATATAGACCATATGCTTCTCTATAGTTAACGGTTATCCAATACGCATACAATTTGGCCACGGCGTAAGGTGAGCGCGGATGAAAGGGCGTGGTTTCTCTTTGCGGCGTCTCGGCAACTTTGCCATAGAGCTCTGAAGTAGAAGCCTGATAGAACTTAGTTTTGTCTTTTAAACCCAGTAACCTAATAGCCTCTAGAAGCCGTAAGGTTCCCATAGCGTCGACGTCTGCAGTATATTCAGGCGAATCAAAACTCACCGCGACATGGCTCTGCGCTCCTAAATTGTAAATCTCATCAGGTTGGATCATTTGCACTAATTTAATAATGTTGGAGCTATCGGTTAAGTCGCCATAATGCAATATGAAGTTCCTATTCGATTCGAAGGGATCTTGATAGATATGATCTACACGCTGCGTATTAAATGATGACGCTCTTCGCTTAATCCCGTGAACCTCATATCCCTTCTCTAACAGGAGTTCGGCTAAATAGGAACCATCTTGACCGGTGATACCTGTTATTAAAGCCTTCTTTTTTTCAGGCATTACATATCTCTCCAACTTATCACTTTCGTTCCTTCGAGCTTATCCCTCAGCACTTCACTAATATCAAGTTCATGCTCACCTTCCACACCATTTATCACCATGGATAATGCTAAATCACGCGCTTCCTCTATGGATTTTACTGGCACGTCCATTATCTCATTTATACTATCTCGAGTGGATTGCAGGAAACATGAAACGAGGGCGCCATTCTGTCTGAGCGCATTTGCAATTAATATCGACAATTGCCGTGTACCAAATACTCCAACTCTCATTCCAGCATAACTTGCCAAAAGCTTCTCTTGATTGAGAACCTTTTCAAGAAGCAATTTTAAATCAATAACATTCTTATCAAGCTGAACTTCCTTACTAGAGGTCGTTTCTCCAAGCAATTGAGCAACAGCATCAGCTTCTCTTTTTAGTAGTAACCTACTGGCGCTGCTAGAACTTGCGCCTCCCTGGCGAAAATTAGCGGAAATCGCATCGATATAAGTTCCTTGATACCGTGTGATCGCAGTCTTCATGAAGAAACTGTCAGCATATAACTTAAAACATTCGCTAAAAGGGCCTATCTTGTTGAACAACGAGGATTTGCAGAAAAACCCCTGATGACAGGTATTTGCACGATTCGATATCTCAGTGTTTGCAAACCATACCTCCCCAGATTCCTCATCGAAACATCTGACTTTTGTTACCGCATAATCAATATTTTCACGCCCAAAAGCATCGAGAATGGTTTCAATAACCCTCGCTTCATAAAGCGAATCGTCAGCACCGAGAAAATAAATTATGTCGCCTGACGCTAATTCAACGCCACGGTTAAATGCATGATAAATACCTCTATCTGGCGCCGAAAAGACCTTAGCGACGTGTGGGTACTTACAAATAGTGGACAATGTTTTGTCAGTAGAGCCGCCATCGATAATTATATGTTCAATTTTATCTATTGCGGTTTGCTCGGCAACACTGCTAAGACACTCTTCTATTAAGTGAGCACAATTGTAGGTTGCCGTTATTATGGATATTTTCATTTCATTCTACGTTCATTCTCAGATGCCACTATTAGGCAAGGATCAAAAAATCTTGTCCATTATGCAGATTCTCACTTTCAAGAAGCTCGGTTAGCTCTTCCCTGACAGGTTGCGCAGCCACCACTAACGCGGCTTGGGAAACAGCCATATAATTAGCTAGTGAAATGACGGGAGTTTTCGTTCCGTTATCAGTTACTATATCTTGAGTGGGCGAAGTTTCTACAAACGCTTTCACCGTAATACCTCGATGCATCATTATTCTAGCAAACGCTTTTGCCATTTGGCCTGTTCCAAATACAAAGAGCGACTTGCCTGAAATACAATGTGAAAGCCTACTCCACTTTTCTTCAACGACTAGAGACAGGCCATGCTCAAGATCTCGCGCTGATAAAGAAGCCGTGGTAGAGGAATCGCTTACCCTCATATTAACGAGCACTTTTTCAACGCACCCAAACTTAGCCTTAGCATTAAGCAGCCGCAGAAACAAAACGTAATCTTCAAACATTCTTAAGCAAGGATATCCAACGTTTTGCAGCGACGTTGTTTTTGCAAAATAGGTAGTGTGAGGGAAACAGGGCCAATCTGAGAGTGTTTTTTGGATAGCACTTGGCTCAGATACGCTATTTAGTAATCCTTCTTTCTTTGCTTTAAACTGCTTAAAGCGCGCTGAGTCACGCACCTTTTCATTATCAGGAAAATAAGAAAGAAAGCATTTAACCAGGTCAAAGTTACCTTCTTCAAGATGCTTTAGCTGCTCTTGAAATCGGCTAGACGAACTAATGTCGTCAGCGTCCACTTTGGCAATGTATGGCGTGTTTACAAGGGATAACGCCTGATTTAGGCAATAGCCCACGCCTTTGTTCTGGCTGTTTGCAACAAGCTTTATGCGAGCGTCATCGAAACTATTGATAACATCTGTTGTGTTATCGGAAGAGCCATCGTCTATGATAAGCAATTCAAAGTCTTCATAAGTCTGAGACAGAACAGACGCAATAGAGGCGCCAACCCACCTTGAAGCATTGTAGGTTGTCATTAGCGCCGTAACGGTTGCCACGACCTATTGACCTCTAGCTTGTCTAATTTGATTTACTTTGGCCGCTTTTCGTTTGGAATATTCATCTTCACTAATAAACTCTCTACGCATGTCTATTGGCTTTAATCGTGGCATCAACACTAAGCGATCACCACTTTTTAAGACCAGCGCTTTCTCTGAAAGTGGTTCGTCACTAATAATAATGAAATCAGGCCCACCGTAACAATGCCTTCCCTCTCCAACCACAGTAAATTGAGATAGAAACGCTAAATCTAAACTAGGATGCTGCGTGTACTTCTGGAGGAAAATAACGTCCTCTAAGCCAGACATAATAGCAATTACAGCCAAGTCTACTCGAGACAAATCATTTGCTTGTAACGGCTCAAGCGGATTTTCAAAAGACCCCGGAGATAGTACTGTTACTCCTTTTATAGGCTGCCCAACACACTGGGCTACATCCATCGCAATATTGCACACTGAGGCATCGGTTTTAACTTCTTCATTGTTAATAAGCCAGTTGATGACTATCGGTTTAGCATCCGTCGCTGCTCCCTTCTTAGCTAAATCAAACAAGGGACTAGAGATAAAATAATGAGCCGGCTGCATTTGTAGATTCAAAGGAGAACGACTGAATTCATTTGCTAGGATTTTCTGACGACGCACTCCAGACAGAGACGAGACAGCATCCTGACCATATTGGTCGTCAGAAATAATCGTAAGGATATCATCAACGTATCGCGCCCAGATAGCACTAAGCTCGTTTGCTGCACGTGTCGCAACTTGTTCGTCTGCAAGGTTAAGTAACTTACTAAACATGCTGTTAATATAGTTGAACGTGCCGTTGAGGTAATAAAAAGCCAATGACTTTTTTCGTTGAAACGAAGAAACAATAAAGTCCCTTTGTTTCAATATAAATTCGTCTATGTCTTCCATAGTCGAAAAAGTCTTTTTTACGACCCCAGTCAAGGCGTTTAATTCCTCAATTAAGCTTTGTGTACTGTATCGATTTCCAAATTCATTAATAAACCAATCATTGTGCTCACTAGTAAATGCAAGGGTGTTTAAAGCAAACTTCGCATTAGCCTTCATTTCAGGAGCAGAGACAAGTAGCACATTCTCCTGTTTCAGTGGCTTGGCTCCAAGTATTCTCGCACCGTCGTTAAGGTTGTAGACCTCGCTAGAGGAAGAGGCAAATACTTGCTCTAAAACGCTTTTTGAAACTTTGAATTCGTATTTGGTTTTTACCCAAGGTTTGAAGTTGCCAGGAATCGCTAATGACATTGCATGGTTAGCTGAATAATCATATAACTCATTACCTTCTACATCGTAATATCCAGAAGACTTTGAGTGATGGTATGAATCACTAACAAAACCCATATCGGTACCAAAAAGATATATTTGGTTGAAACCGATAGTAGTGGCCATATCTGCAGCAAAGTTTGTAACTGTGGGATAGGAAAAGTTCAACGTTGTAAAACCGTGATCCTTTTTTAGCTCTGTGAAGGCCACAGTTGATGCCTCGCCCTGCTTAAAGGCCAATAAGGTTTTTCCAAATAGAGCAGCTGCATCGGGATGAACACCGTTACAGCTTAATAATGTAATTCGTTTTAGATAGTCTTGATCGTCAACTCTAGTGAGCCAATCGAAGGTAGACCGGTTTGTCTCAATTTCTGCATGGAAATCTGGGCAAATCCCCTTACGATGCAATGCTTGGAGCGCCGTTCCACATGATATTATGATTGCCCGTTCAGACTCTTCCTTTAGCGTACCCATTAGTCCGTCTAACGAAGGTCCATTCCCAACAATAAATACCGGAACATCCAACACTTCGGTCGGCAAGAGTTTCTTAACTCTTTTATTAAGAAAAGGGACTTTGTTTTTTAATGCCCATAAAGTATGAGAAATACCGTACTTTGCATTATCAAAGTAATCCCCCATCGCAATAATAACAAGCAATTGCTCACGCAGTTGGGCAACTGCATCAGTAAGCTTCTCATTAACATAGCTCTGATAGAAGAATGTATTTGCCAACACATAAGGGCCAACAGACTGAAATTGAATCAATAAATCATTGGTGAGGTTTGAGCCATCGTCACCTATGTTTAAGTAAAGGCGTTTTTTTCCTTCATCAAACGAAGAAATGATATTTGCCCAGTCTACGGCAAATAATGAGGCATAAAAGAAATCTCGATTTGGCTCGCAAATAAATAGCATACCAATACCGTGTTCTTTTACTAAGTAGTTAAGCCCATAACCACTGCCAATGCCAAACTGGATGATAGACTTGACCTGAGTAGGTAACGCACTTTGCTTCTCCTGCACATCTTTTAGTACAGATTCACACTCTTCGACAAGCTGGTAATGCAAATACCCTTTTAACTTCTTTCCTTTATAGCTTAAAAGCAGACCGTCTTTGTTCGGCTTTGATGCAAAGGATTTAAAATTTGTTTTCGCATCATCAATTGGCGCACTGGAAAACAGCGCATTAGTTGACATGTGATAAAGATAAACCTCCCCATCCACGTTAGCGCTTGGCGCCCACTGCTGAGGCTCATAATTTACAAACTCTTCGTATAGGTTCGGGAAGTACTTTTTTAAAGCGACGAGATTATTATTCTTGCGCTCCTCATCTAAATTTGAAGAACGCAACTCCTTGTCATCTTTTAGCGGTGCCCACTGATGAAGGTAACTCTCGCTAATTGAACTAGTGTTACGAGCAGGTAACCACGACTGCAGTTCATGCCAATCTGATGTCATTAGTTTGCTTTCGAGGTTATTGAACACCGGATTATGCAAATGCTTATAAAAATCTAGTTTATCAATTCCAATGTGCTTTTTAAGCTCCAACATATCTTTAGCGAAGTTTGCGCCGTCAGAACCAATTTGAAGATACAAGGCGATGCTTCGTTCTTTTGCGATATTGAGCAATTCTCTCCAATTGAGACTAGACAGCGAACACACAAAATAATCAATATTAGGCTCATAGACCACTATATGTTGATAGCGGCCCTCTCTAATCAAATTCTCAATGTGGTAACCTAACCCCAGCCCCATAACAACCATCGCAGAAACAGATTTCTCATTATCACTAGATAATGAAATGGGAGCCGTGCGAGCGATGTATGCATTGTAGTGAGAGAGAACTTCTTGCTTTGGATGCTCACCATACAACACCTGCCCGGTGTTGTAGTTAATAATATTCAGCTCACCAAATTTATTACACAGCAAGGTAGATACTGACGAATCATGTTTCTTAATTAGGTCTGCAAGGGTTGGAATAAACCGCTCAAATGCACTAATACTGAGTCGATAGTTATCCCTAATCTCTTGCGCAAGCGCT
Organism: Alteromonas sp. 07-89-2; assembly: GCF_013113925.1. Classification (NCBI taxonomy): domain Bacteria; kingdom Pseudomonadati; phylum Pseudomonadota; class Gammaproteobacteria; order Alteromonadales; family Alteromonadaceae; genus Alteromonas; species Alteromonas sp. 07-89-2. Next base: position 8,574 of record NZ_VTYM01000049.1, read on the forward strand.
CGCTCAATATTTTGCTGCTGTCGCTCATCTTCATGAACGTGAAACTGAATCTGCTGTAACATGGCTATTTATATTTCTTAACGGCTGCGCGGCCTCTGGAAAATTTGACCGCTTCTTTTTTAGCGTTATCAAGCAAACCTTGCGCCAGCTCTTCAAGCTTTTGATTTATCAACATTTCTTTTTGTACAAACGACGATTTTTCATCACCCTCAAGGCGGGACAGCGCTCGAACAACGACTTTATGGCGTATTTGGGAAAGGTACCGAAATCGTTCTGTGGAAAAGGTGTCACTGGACGATGACAAACAAGCAGCTAACTCAGCGTTAACTGCTTGGAGGAATAAAGGAGTTTCGCTGTGATTTAATATCGAGTTTTTCAAATAGCTTGTCGGTTCTGACGCTGGGCCTCATATGCTTCCTGTTTCGCATCCTCAGGAATCTGCACCCACGCATCTCGGATTGGTGTTAATAGGCTAGACACTTCATCTAACATATTCAAGTTGTTATTAAAGTGTGCGTCATTTAAGCGTTCAACCATATAGTTATACAACGCAAACATATTTTCAGCGACTTCACCGCCTACTTCTAAGTCGAGCGTGTCCCGCAAATGCATGATAATCGCACTTGCCTTCGAGATGTAATCAGCTTTGACCACCAATTCTTTACGCTCCATCGCACCTTTAGCATACGCAATTCGGTCGAGTGCCCCCTGTAACAGCATCAAAGTAAGCTTATGCGGATCAGCATTTGCTACGTCCTGTTTCAGATTGCCCTTGCGATAGGCATTTATACCTTTGAGTGACATAAAAACTCCAACTCTACTTTAGTTACAACGACGCTAACAGCGCTGAACCAGTCTGATTTAACTGCGCAACGGTTTGGTCGAGGTTCAAATATTTATCTCGAAGTATCTCTTCGTAATTCAGCATACGTAACTCAAGCGTCTCGCGCTGATCGTATAAATCTTCGCGGTCGTCTTTCGCCGCACGCTCTCTTAAGCTAATTAGTCCACTGTAAGAGGTGTATTCTTTAGAAAACTCATACAACCGAGTAGCAATACCCTCATCTGGGTCAGTGAACAATTTAGCGATTTCATCAAAGCTATCTTCTAGTGCATCTTCAAGTCGGTCTTCGCCAGTCCCTAAGCCAAAATCAGTCGAGCCAATTTCGAGCTTGCCATCATCGTCGAACTCTATACCGATTTGGAAAAGTCCACCTAGTGCAGAAGAGCTCACATTATCCCCAACAATAGAGGCTAAGCCGCTTTGAATACCGCGCAACAAAGAATCACCTGCCAATGCGCCGTCTTCTTCTAGTTCAGACTCACCGTATCGAGTTAATGTTTTGATTTCATCAATCAGTGCATTGTAGTTATCGACAAAGTCTCTGATCTTTTTATCTAAGCCTTCTTTGTCATAACCGATGCTAAGTTTTGTCGCTAAAAAATCGCCAGCAGCATCCTTCGGCGAAACTTCATTAACCTCAAAGGATACGTTCTGAATTGTATTTTCGAACTCGTTCGAGCTACTTTGGACTTCAATGCCATCAATATAAGCGATGGCGTTTCTCGCGCTTTCTATATTTGCTGCACTGATATTGTTGGTGCCGCCAGTCGTCGATAAACGATCTAGCTCGGCAGCCCCAGTATCATTAGTGATAACCAAGTCGTTGCCATCGCCAGTCTCGCTAGAGGAGAATACTAGTCGAGGGCCTGCGCCAGTTCCTGTATCAATAATGTTTGCGGTAACACCAAAATTATCGTCGGAATTATTTATTTTTTCGCGTAACGCGGTAAGCGACATACCAGCGGTAACGTCTATGGTGAAGCTTTTACTTCCGCCTACGTCAAAGGTCAATGAACCGGTTCCCGAAGTAAGAACGGGGTCACTACTCGATGTAAATGCACCTGCATCTGTAGTTATTCGGCTTCCAGCTGCAAGCTGTTCGACAACAACTTCGTAACTGCCTCGCAATGCGGAGTTTGACGCTTCTGCAGAAAGAACATCATTGTCTTCAGAAGGATTGGTGATGGTGGGCTCTCGACCATTAATACCGTTATCACTGCGCAATTCATCGACGGCATCTTTAAAGTCAGACAGCTTAGATTTAATTTGTCCTAGGCCAGAAATTTCAGCCTCTATACGCTCTTCCTTCGCGTTTAAACGTTCCTCTTTAGGCTGACGTTCTGCAGTTAGAAGCTGTTGTACAAGATCATCGAGTGCCAGGCCTGAGCCCACACCTAGAGACTGAATTGTCATACTTTACCTCGTTAAACCTGATTGTTGATAAACACTCCTACACTGTTCCCAACATCCTGTTGCAACTCTTGAATGCGCTCAGCAAGTTTCAACACTTCTTCTGAAGGTATTTGCCTAATGACATCGCCAGATTGTGAATCTTTTACCGTTACCACCGAGCGATTTGTTTCTTCGTCAATAGTAAATGCTAAATCTCGATTCTGAACCTTAAGGAATGATTCAACTTTGGCGACAGCTTCATCTAACTGTGCACCGTTCCTCTCTACATTTTTGTTATCGGCTTGCTGACCAGAAGCTTGAGCGTTATTTTGTTCGTCAACATTTGTACCTGAAAACTGAGCCTGCTTAGCTTGATTAGCAAGTTGACTTTGTTCTCCAGTTTGCTGCCCATTGCGATTAGCATTCAGTTCAGAAACCGAAGGCGCTTCATTTTGCACTGGTGCCAATGGCGTAGTCGATGCAAAACCTTGGCCACTTTGGGTATTTTGAATTTCCACTTAATACCTCCTAACTGAAACGACAAAACGGGCCTTGCACACAAAGCACAAGCACCCGTTACATCTCAACTAAGGTAACTAATTAAAGTATAGCTTATCCAAGCAAAGACAGCGCAGTTTGTGGACGCTGATTAGCCTGGCTGAGAACAGAAACAGATGCCTGCTGGATAATCTGGTTTCTAGTTAGCTCAGCAGTTTCTGTCGCAAAATCTGTATCACGGATTTGTGAGCGAGCAGAAGACAGGTTTTCGCTAATATTACTTAGGTTACGAATAGTAGACTGGAAGCGGTTTTGAAGTGCACCTAGGTCCGCGCGCACAGCCCCGATACCAGAGATAGCTGCGTCGATATCACTTAGCAAAGACGACGCGCCCGCCGCAGTAGATACATCGTTGGTGGTGATTCCAAGGCCTGTTGCGCTAAAACCACTGATAGAACCTAAATTAGTAGAAGATAAGTTTACTGAGATAGTTTGGCCAGCGTTGGCACCAACAAGAAACTTCGCTGAGAAGTTACCATCCAATATATTAACGTTACCAAACTGAGTGTCAGTAGCGATTCGTGAAATCTCAGTACGTAGTGCTGATACTTCTTTTTGAAGTGCTTGACGGTCGGCCGAGCTGTTTATGCCATTTTGCGATTGAACAGCAAGTGTTCTAATACGCTGCAAACTCGTTGTTACTTCGCTAAGTGCACCTTCTGCAGTCTGCGATAAAGAAATCGCATCGTTTGCGTTACGTACAGCTTGGTTTAAGCCTTCAACCTGGGACGTTAGACGATCTGAGATCTGCAAGCCTGCAGCATCATCTGCTGCACTGTTAATACGGAATCCCGACGATAGTCTTTCAAAAGACGTGTTTAAGCGATCATTTACGTCAAAAAGCTGACGTTGTGCATTGATCGATGACACATTAGTATTTACAAATAAAGACATTAGATTACCTCCTAGGGATTCAATGGCCGATGTGGTATCATCAAATCCTTCCAGTTCAAATTAGTCGGGTCACTACTCCCAACTAACTCCTCTCTTAAAAGTAAAGTAAATTACCCCTCAACAATAGGTATCGGCAAAGTCTTTAGGTTCTTTAGCTTTTTTTCCAAATTTTTTTATTAATCTCAAAAAAATAAGATTAAGCCATTGATCAATATAAGAA
>NZ_VTYM01000050.1:0-10984 GCF_013113925.1 Alteromonas sp. 07-89-2
GATTTAAGAAAGATTCTTGTACGACTTTTGACTAATTTTTAAAAACTTCAATATAATCAATAGTTTTATACTTTAGTATAAATTAATCTTTCATCATTTAGGTAAGATCACTCACAGCGTTTGTAGGAAATGTCTTACAAACGCTGTAGTAAATTTGGTGTAAAGATTGGAACTACAACTGGTGAGGTTTTGGTAGGAGTATCACATCGAATAAAAAAGCATCATTTTAGCCTGAACATTACCTCACCGTTCACATGAGAAAGGCTTAGTTGTCCTACAACCTGATAATTGTCATCGTTAAAGAAAGCGCGATGTTTTTCTATGGTCACGAATACCGAAACACCCTCACTTTTTACATCTTCCTCTACCACACTATCAATAGCGCCAAGTAAAATATGCCCAAGCCCATGATGTTGATAATCTGGATGTACTGCGATGAAACTCAGCATGTGGAAGTTATCGGCGGGAACTAATGCTCGCACTTTTTCTTCTTTTTCTAGCATTTGCTTTGTACCGAACAAACCTGCCGTCAAAAGCATCCGCAGTCTCCAGTGCCAGTAACGTCCTGAACCAAATGCTGCATCGGGCGCGGTCAAGCATGCAACGGCAATAAGCCGCTCATCATCGAACAGGCCAATCATCGGCTGCTCTGCAACCCAAAATGCATTGAGCTCTTCACGGATAGCTGACCGTAGACGGCTTTCATAACCTTCTTTTTCTGCTTGGAAAATGTCAATGAACAATGGGTCATCTACATACGCATTGTAAAGAATAGAGGCGGCAACTTTGAGATCATCTACAGATAGATAGATGGCTTTAACCGTGTCTTGCAAGGGGGCTATTGCATTATTAATAGCATCAGTATTCATCAGGGGCTCCTTGTACGCAAAGTTATACAGCTGCTTTTACCCATTTAAATAAAATGGGAGAAGTGGACACTACCGCACAACTTTTATCAATGCGCCAACCACCCACTTAAACTGATTAAACTTTAGCCTACGCGAAAAACCCCTGCATGTTAACTTTTTATTAACATTTAAAGATAGTAAGTAATGCCTACTTTCGTAATCAATTACCAACTAACGGTTATTAGTGCATTAAGCTATAAGCACTGTCACCCCAGCCAACTAAGTTTCCATTTCTGAAAACTAACGGCGTACACTCGTCTTTTGTGGTGATACCATCGCCCATCGTTTTTTGAGTTCGGTAGTAAAGTACGCGATATGTGCCGTCTTGCTTTTCGAACAGTTCGTTGAAATCCGCAACGCCCATTTTTCTCAATACACTTTCGTAAGTTGTCCCTGTTTCAAGATTCGCAATGTGTTTACGATTGTTAAACTCTCTGTCTTCCCAATCAGCACCATAGTGACTATCTGAACCGCCACCTACTGATACGACACAACCTGAAAGCAAAACTGAAGATGCCAAAGCTACTGAAAGAAGAACCGTTTTCATGTGAATTCCTTAATTATGTGTGTTGTTTTTATTCGATACTACGCCTACTTTGTGAACCGACACTGAATAGACATAAATACGCTAACGTAAGAACCACTGCGTTTATGCGTGATAATGTAAGTTATGATTGGTAAACAAGATTAAGGCCAAAAATTAAATCATTGATTTTTATACCAATCTTAACAACACCAATCTATGAAGGCTTTGAAAAATAGTGAAATCAGTAACTTATTAGTGAAATTGACTACGTAGACAGGCTACACTGCTACTATTCATGACTTTGAACCATTTTCGTATTATGAGTAACGCTAACCTGCAGCAACTTCACGTTTTGTGCCTTCAAATGCATAAAGAAGGAAAAACACCGTCCGTAGGCATTTTACGTGCAAAAGCTCCCTTTAAGGTATCGGTAACCGAAGCTATTGAAGCGATTAAGCGATTTAACGCACACAAACCTAAGCTAGAGGTATCTAACGACGAAAACGTAGCACAACATAATCCTGTCGCCACAACTGATGAGCCGGGCAATTTGCATGCACGGGTAGAGACGTTAGAAAAAGAAGTGGCAGAGTTAAAGCGGGCGCTACATAAAATTATTAACGCCCAATAGCTTTTAGTCTTGTAGGCCGGTAATTTTAGGTCTGATTGACAGTCACAGCGTCAACGTCATATAGCAGGTGTAAGTTGCTCAATAAACACCGCAAGAGATGGCGCAAGAATTTTGGCAGGCTCTCTGCCAACATGCTCGAGTGCCACTTCGCCACTTTCGTTGACAACGGTTAAAATAAAATCTTCTTCGTCAGTTAAACCAAAAAACAATGTTGGCGCTTGCCTAAGTCTTTGCTTCATCAACAAATGCCCAATCAAGTTTTGCTGAAGTCGCTCGAAGTCTTCGGAATTGAAAACTTGAAGCAATTCACAGCGACCTTGCGGCGCGTTAGCCTTTAAATTATCGCTGTAGTAACGAGTAAAATACTCGCAGTAGTCAGGATTTAGCTTTAGCGATAATGCCTCTTCAACATTACTGAAAGACTGCACAGGCGATTGAAGCGTAGGAGACCATCTAACAAGCTCACCGTCTTGCGCCGTCGTCTCATAGCACGGCGAGGGCCACACGCTATCAAATGCTATCTTGAGTCCCTCGGCCTCGGCCTGTTCGACATAAGATGATACAAATTTATCTAATTGTGCTGAAATTGTTAGAGCCATTATGACGTTACCTGCGTATTTTTGGGGTACACTATACAACTAAACAGTTAAGTCAATACTGGGGTTAATTCTACTGTGCTGTAAGACTGTGTGTCGCTGTGCAGTTCAACAATTTAAATCCCGCGTAGATGCATAAAAGGTTCTTATGTCGACGGACAACTCACCTCAAAAAATTACTATCTCTGCACCTGATGACCTCTCTTTGGGTAAACAGGTTGACTATGAATTTGAATATAATCCTGACTTGTTGCAAGGCGTGCCGCGCAGTCTAAGTCGTGATACGTTGAACTTATCTGGCTCAGGTTTACCTTTTGAAGGTATCGACACTTGGACAGGATACGAACTTTCCTGGCTTAATTTAAAGGGTAAACCTAATGTGGCAATTTTAGAATGTCACGTTCCTATTACCTCAAAGAATCTAATCGAATCAAAATCATTTAAGCTATATTTGAATAGCTTCAACCAAACAAAATTCGCTTCCGCAGAGGACGTACGACAAGTGCTTCAAGCGGATTTGTCAGCGTGCGCAGGGGAGCCTGTCGAGGTAAAACTAATTCTTCCAGAGCAGTTTTCTTCGCTACAATTCCAAGAATTTAACGGAACCTTGTTAGATAGTCTGGATGTAGAAATCGATCAATATTCCCCTAATACTCAATATTTGACTGTTGCGAAAAATGAAACAGGAGTTCAAGAGACGCTTGTTTCTCATTTACTTAAATCTAATTGTTTAATCACAAGTCAGCCAGATTGGGCTAGTATTCAAATAAGGTATGAAGGAAAAGCTATTGAACACGAAGGGCTTTTGAAATATCTAATTAGCTTTAGGCAACACAACGAGTTCCATGAGCAATGCGTTGAGCGCATTTACAACGACATCATGCAGCATTGTCAGCCAGATAAGTTAACCGTTTGTGCGCGTTACACACGACGAGGAGGTTTAGATATCAACCCTTTCCGTTCAAATTACGAAGCGCCTTATGCTAATCATCGTCAAGCACGTCAGTAATATAACGGTGAAGTACCTACCAACGCTACCTAAGCCGCGGCAGTAATAGCGAATTAGAACAAAGACGAGATTATGGAAGCAAAACAACTACAAACCCTAAAACAAAATAACGCGCTTCTTTGTCAGTTTATTGTGAAACTCTCAGCATTTTATGAGGGCTTCTCGGATAAGATCGATACTGAACTCAAGGTGTTACGAGGCCACCTTTCTGGCACACCTAATTTTAGTCTTGCCGCTGTGAGCATAGAGAAACTCAACAAATCACTTCAGCATCAAGAAATAACGCTTAGAAAATACAGTGTTGATACTGTTTCATCGCTAGAAGATGCAATGAAACAACTACAGAAAATAGTATTTGAAGATACTGAATTAAAAGGGTTAACCACGCAGGAATTGATTAAGCTAAATCAACCTGTAGGTGATATCTTCAGTATTTATAAACTTTACTCAAAAGCCATTGCGCTTCACCGCATTGCGCTCAACAAGGAAATGGTTGGACTTGAGCCATCTGAAATTACAGAAACTAAGTCCACTCATAATGAAAGCACATCGACTCATTCGATTAAAGATGATAACCCTCACTACCGTTCTATTTTGGTTGAGCTTAATCACCTTATTGCTTCTTATGCGCAAAAAAAGCCTAACGATCAGCAACTCAATGATATAAAGCAACGTCTTGATGAAGGCATGGATGAAGACCAGCTGCTTAAAAGCTGCGTTGTAATTTTGCGCATGATCGTTCAAGACGCTATGTCAGAGGCGAGCTTAACAGGAAAAGTGATTCAGAGTCTGCACCGTTCATTAGGTGAAGTGAGTAGCGACGTCAGCAATACGATCCAAGGCAGCCAAGCCCAGTTCGAGCAGCGCCAAGCTGGTAATGAGCAACTTAAACGTGACATTATTCACATCGAAGCAGCCGTATCGGAAAGCAGTTCTCTAGAAGCACTTAAAGAGCAGACACAGTTTCGCGTAGAAAAGCTTGTGACTACGTTAAGCGAGCAACAAAGCAACGATCAGCAAGGTCAAGAAGCGCTAATGGCACTGCTCTCCTCTATGCAATCGCGAATAGATACACTTCAGCAGCAAACCAGCGTCTATAAAAAGAAGCTGGCCGAACAAGCAATGCAAAGCCGCACCGACCCCCTCACTCGGCTTCCAAACAGGCAGGCGTATAATGAGAGACTGGAAGCGGCTTTCACTAAATTTAAAGAAAATGGTGACTTGCTTGCGGTCGCCGTTGTGGACATTGATCATTTCAAGTCGATCAACGATAGATTCGGGCACGCAGCAGGCGATAAAACCCTTCAGGTAGTGAGTAAATTCTTAAAGCAAAGTTTGTCCGAAAATGATTTTATTGCCAGGTGGGGAGGAGAAGAGTTTGTAATGCTACTGCCTCAGGCGCAGATGGCAGATATAGATAAAAAGCTTAATGAAGTTAGAACTAAACTTGCTGCAATGCCGTTTAAATTCAAGCAAGAAAAAGTAAAAATCACCGCATCTTTTGGCGCAACCTGTTTCAATGACAATGATACTACCGAAACTGTGTTTGAACGCGCCGATGAGTACCTCTATAAAGCAAAACGGAACGGCCGCAACCTCGTAGTCACTGATTTAAGCACTGACTTATAGGAAGTAAAAATATGAAGAAAGTGCAGCTTAACCCTGTTGGCTGGATGAGCCAGCTATCACAAGTAGAAGTTTCTCGCCTTCAAGACGCCACTAACAGCGAGCTCTTTGCTATGTTCAGAAACTGTTGCCTTGCAGTATTGAACAGCGGCGTTGACGAAGACAATTTCGAAGCACTTTTTGCTCCTTATGAAAATTTTGAAATAAAACTCATTCGTCGTGAACGGGGCGTAAAAATAGAACTCGTGAACCCTCCTGAAGTAGCTTTCGTTGACGAAAAACTCGTTCGTGGTGTGCACGAACATCTATTTGCGGTCCTTCGCGACCTGCTTTATATGGGCAACAAGTACGCATTTCTTCACCAAACCGCACCGGCTGAAGGTAACGACATCACAGACATGGTGTTTGACATGCTACGCCATGCTAAAGCGCTTGAAGGGAACGATGGCGTAAACACAATTGTCTGCTGGGGCGGCCATTCCATTAATCAAGTTGAGTACAAATACACGAAAGAAGTGGGCTATCAGCTCGGCTTACGTGACATGAATATCTGCACAGGATGTGGGCCTGGAGCAATGAAGGGGCCAATGAAGGGCGCTACCATCGGTCATGCAAAGCAGCGCCACAAGACAGGCCGTTACATTGGCATTTCTGAGCCGAGTATTATTGCCGCCGAGCCACCCAACGCCATTGTCAACGAGCTCATTATCATGCCTGATATTGAAAAGCGTTTAGAGGCGTTTGTTAGACTCGGACATGGCATTATCGTGTTTCCAGGCGGTGTAGGCACTGCCGAAGAATTACTTTATCTGCTTGGCATTTTGATGAATGAACGCAATGCGCAGCAACCTTTTCCTTTTATTTTAACAGGGCCTGCTGGTAGCGAAGAATACTTTGAAGCTATAGACGCTTTTGTTGGTGCAACACTGGGTCCAGAAGCACAATCAAAATATCAAATCATTGTAGATGACCCAGAAGAAGTAGCACGCACCATGAATAAACACCTTGAAAAAGTGAAGAAGTTCAGAGGTGCGATGGGTGACGCATTCAGCTTTAATTGGTCATTAAAAATTGAACAAGACTTTCAACAGCCCTTTATTCCAACGCATGAGAGTATGGCCGACCTTCAACTGCACTTAGATCAAAGTAAAAGTGATCTAGCGGCCAATTTGCGCAAAGCGTTTTCAGGCATTGTTGCGGGTAACGTAAAAGCAGAAGGCATTGCTCAGATCAAAAAACATGGTCCGTTTGAGCTCACCGGTGATAGTACACTGATGGAGAAGGTTGATACGCTACTCGAGTCGTTTGTAAAACAGCATAGAATGAAACTGCCTGGTAGCGCGTACGAACCATGCTACGTTGTAAAGAACGATAAGAGAAACAGCGAATAACACAAGACCGTGGCAAGACGCATTTGCTTACGTTTACTACTTATGTTTAGTAGTCGTTTTGCGGTACACTATTAGAGAGTATTGTTTAACGAATGAAGTACACATTTAGCCTATGCTCGGCTCCCGAACAATGTCGGGCTTTGGCTTGCAGTAGCATTCAAGTAAAGAAAAACGAGAAGTAACGGTCATGAATACCAAGGTTATTCGTCTAATTTTAGCTGGCATTGCCCTTTATGCGGTGTTTGTTTTTATGGTTATCGCGTTCTATCCCGATAAGCCTGAGAATATGGATTGGAAAGACCGCGAAGAATATAACCGTGTCCAAATAACCAAGTTAAAGTTAGGCAGTACAAGAGAAGAAGTTTTGGCGTTACTAGGCTCACCTGACATTACAGAAGCCAAGCGACAGGGTGCCACAGCTATTCAAGTTATGTTTTTTAGGACACAACATGTGCGCGCTGACGGCTTAACCACGCAAGATGAATGTACACCGTTGCTTTTTGAAAACGACAAACTTATTGCATGGGGTGATGGGGCTTACTCCAGTTACCAAAAAAGTTAGAAGGATGGGGAGTGAGCGACATCATTTCCACGCTTAAACGCCTGGTTCAGTTAGGTAACACTGAACTTTCTGTCGAGCAGCGTATAAACCATTGGTTGAAAATCGCTAAACGGATCCTGACCTTAGTAAACGCCAATCCAGCGCTTGCTACAGCAACGTTACACATCGATAATGACCTTCCCAAAGATACTCAACATCTTTTATTATTGGCGCTGTTTGGCAAGCTTTGCCGATTAAACGACCACTATTTACAACATGTGCTTGCGTCTTTACTCGCATCCCTCTGGCTTTCAAGTAAAGGAACACCAAGCGACCAAACGGCCAATATCATTCGCTTTTTGCGTAAACACAATCTCTCGATTTGGCTGGATATCATTAAACTTCAAAAAGCATTTCGGTCAGACAAGCCAATTAACTACGTTGCAGACATTCGGCTTAATATGGTTCAAAGGCTTTGTCTCCTAGCAAATGTTTTCGCTGCTAAAACAAAAAAAGCAGATTATTGTGAGGTTTTCACTCAGATCGTTTTACGCCTTCCAGCACATCATCGTCACCTTATTGCACCACTTATCAACCTATTTAACGGTGTGCTACCTGGCGCAAAGGTTTACGCAAACGGCGTACCGGGCGCGCTAGTCGACATTCAGCAAAATCACGGCTACGTATTTATGCTTAGCCAAGGCGATGAAGATGGAAAGTGGCTTCCTCTATCGTCAATACGCTCTCCCATTTCACTATCAATGCCGTTTGAGCACTTTGTTGCTCTTTACACTGATACCGCCACTGCGAGAGTAAATCATGGCGGCACACCATTTTTACCTTCTACATTCGCTATTCAGCATCCCCCTAAAGCTCTTATAACTATTATCGATGAGCTGCAAAAGCGCGATGTAGATATTGAACAACTTTGCGAAAAAATTGAAAGCGTGCCCACGTTTAATCACTTTTTGATGCACACCGCGAGTCAGGACAACCGTCTTCAGCTTCCGGTTAAAAGCATTAAACAGGCGGTTTTGACCTACGGCATTGAACGTGTGGGTGACATGCTTATTCAATTTGCGCTGTTAGAACGGCTAACGCAAAACCAATTTCCACTGATGGGCATGTGCAAGCAATTAACTTTATTGGCTTGTTCATTTGCAAGCTATTTCGCACAACTCGCCGATTCGAAATTTTCGCCGCAATCTGCCGCATTGACCATGACCTTTGTTTGTACTCCCTTGTTCACGCTACCAGGGTTTAAAGTGTCACGAGCATTACCCGTCGCCCCCAACAAAGCTGTGTCCATTAATAGCGCATTCAAAGTCAAATCTGACACGCCTTGGCTAGCAATCGCTTCTGAACTTGCTGAAAGTTGGCATCAAAGCTCAACGTGGCGTGCTGTTATACACCAATGCAGTAAAGTAAGCACGGACGTTCCTAAATCACTTCAAAAAGAACAAGCAATTCTGGTGTTGAGCTTCGCTCTCGCCAAAGCGTGCTTATTTAACCAGGATATTTATTCATTACTTCAGGATATCAATATCAAAACACTTTTAAATATCCTAGGTATTCGACGAGATGATGTGGTAAACGCACTAGACGCCAATGGGTCGCTTTTGTTCTGTCCGCTTGCGCAGTAACGCCATTTACTCCTAAACATCGTACTCAGCTATTTAATTAATCTTTACGAATGGCTATAACTTGCGCCAGGTATCGTATAAAATACGGCAACTTTTGCAGTGCTTAACCCTTTTTCCCTACATTTTCCATTATAATAAGTAAGCAGGCAGAAATTGGCTCATAAACGCCAAGCTACAAATTGAATAAACCTAACGATTTTGACAACAGAATTACCAGAGGATCCCTCCACATGACTCAGCAACGTATTACAGTCATTCGCGGTGACGGCATTGGCCCGGACATTATCGATGCAACCACAAAAATTTTAGATAAGGTTGGCTGTGACTTTGCCTATGACTATGCCGATGCTGGCCTAGTCGCACTGGAAGAACATGGCGAGCTTCTACCTCAAGAAACTTTAGACCTAATCGCAAAAAACAAAGTTGCGCTTAAAGGTCCTTTAACGACCCCCGTTGGTGAAGGTTTTACTTCAATCAACGTTAGTCTTCGCAAGCAGTTCAAACTGTACGCAAACCTTCGTCCTGTGATGTCATTCAAAGGCACAAAAGCACGTTACGAAGACATCGATATCATTACCGTTCGTGAAAACACGCAAGGTATGTACTCTGGTCTTGGCCAAGTTGTATCAGAAGACGGTAACGAAGCTGAAGCAATGAGTAAGATCACTCGTGACGGCGCTGAAAAAATCGTTGTTTTTGCTTATGAATTAGCACGCCGTGAAGGTCGTAAGAAAGTAACAGCTGTTCACAAAGCTAACATCCTTAAGTCAACATCAGGTCTTTTCCTTAAAGTAGCCCGTGAAGTTGGTGAGCGTTATCCTGACATCGAGTCGGCTGAAATGATCGTTGATAACTGCTGTATGCAGCTTGTGATGAACCCGCATCAGTTTGACGTTATCGTTACGACTAACCTTTTCGGTGACATTCTATCTGACCTATGTGCTGGTCTTGTCGGTGGTCTTGGTATGGCACCAGGTGCAAACATCGGTGAAGATTGTGCAATCTTCGAAGCCGTTCACGGCTCTGCACCAGACATTGCTGGTAAGAACTTAGCTAACCCGACGTCAGTAATCTTGGCAGCAGCGCAAATGCTTGAGTACCTAAACATGGGCGATAAAGCAGAGAAAATTCGCGCAGCACTAAAAGACGTAATCGAGTCTGGCGATCGCACAACACGTGACCTTGGTGGTGAAGCAGGTACAACCGAGTTCACTCAGGCGCTTCTTGACCGCCTATAAGCATTTTAGCTTACACCTTTCAATTATTTCAAAACGGGCTTAATAGCCCGTTTTTTTATGCCTCTATTAATCACTCCCCTGCTTTAAACTGTACTAAAACTGGACTACCGCTTTTCTCGTTCACCTTTATTATTTCCTTTGTACACGTTGAAGTGTGCTGAGCTTTGTAACTTGGTCACAACAGCGGACAGGAAGTTTTTAAAGAGGCCTGCTCCGCTTGCATCTAGGTTACAAAAGTCAGCGCGCTTTGGTACATAACTTAAACCCATTTACTTAAATATTGCGCCGATAACGCTTTATGGCGCGCTTAGCAACATACAAGGAAAGATGATGAAAAAATTAATCTCAGGTTTACTCGTACTATCTGCACTAGCCATTCAAACGCCAGCGGTTCACGCTCAACCAGCGGATAGCGAAAATGCGCAAGCTAATGAAGGTACAAGCCAACAACAACGTATCGATTTAAACTCGGCGACCGTAGAGCAATTAATTACCCTACCCGGCGTTGGACAATCTAAAGCGAAAGCTATCATTAAATATCGCGAAGAAGTAGGCCCGTTTCTTGAGGTCGCACAATTAACTCAAGTGAAAGGTATCGGTGAAAAGATGCTTAATAAAATTGAAGGCTATGTACAGGTAAGATAGAAGGACTAAAGCGAATAGGCGGTACGCTGGCTCCACACACAAAAAATGCGCCGCAAGGGCGCATTTTTAATCGTTTAACGCTATTTAGTTGCCTTAGGCCTGCTGTTCTTTCATCTACACTAAAGAGTCAACGATGGAATGGTCTCCCCCCTCAAACGGCATCGCAATGTGCCAAACTTGGAATTGAACAATCAAGTTAACAAGGTGAGGAGACCCAAATGGATATTACA
>NZ_VTYM01000006.1:0-146271 GCF_013113925.1 Alteromonas sp. 07-89-2
GCCTAAATCGATACCAAGAACTTTAATAGTAGACATGATGGTTCGCCTCTTTGATTGCCTAACTCTAAGACTAGCTTAGAGGTGAGGCGGACCATCTAATTAAAGCGGCTAACGCGCCGCTTTTATACAAACAAGCTAAAATACTACATCCAGTCAGCGTTTCTGATCACACCCACCGCAATGCCTTCTATCGCAAAATGTTCAGTCGCCAAATCAACTTTTATTGGTGCAAACTCATCATTCTCAGCATGAAGCAATACTTCACGCCCGCGTTTCTCTAGACGCTTTACGGTGACGTCTTCATCTACACGCGCCACAACCACCTGACCGTTGTGTACATCAGTGGTGCGATGAACAGCGAGAAGATCACCGTCTAAAATACCAATGTCTTTCATGCTCATACCGTTAACGCGTAGCAAAAAGTCGGCATGGGGTTGAAACAGTGCAGGATCGACTTTGTAGTGCGATTCAACATGCTCTTGCGCCAAGATCGGCTCACCGGCTGCAACACGCCCAATTAACGGTAGGCCTTCTTCTTCTTGTGCGTCGTTATCAAGAGGGATATTGAGCTTAATGCCACGAGACGTACCAGGCAAAATTTCAATCACGCCTTTACGCGCCAATGCTTTCAAATGTTCCTCTGCTGCATTAGCAGAACGAAAGCCAAGCTGACGGGCTATTTCCGCACGAGTAGGCGGCATTCCCGTTTCTAACATGGTTGTTTTAATAAGTTCTAAAACTTCGGTTTGTCGAGCTGTGAGTGGGCGCATAAAAGACCTGTCTGTTCATACAGTTCCTGTAAGTATATACACCTAAAACTAAATAACAAGCACTTGCCGCGTCTTTTGCGATCTGCAATAGCCTACGACAAGTGCTTTCCTCTTATTTTACGAGAAGAGCCATGTTCGGGTTACTAATTTGTAACTCCAGCTCCCCATCACTATTTTGACGTGTGCGCATGCCTTCAACATTATCGAGCCCAAGTCCAGGGCTTTGCCACACCACATTGCCTTTATTATCAACCTCAACCACGCGATATGCGATGCTGTCATAATAATTGTACGAATAGTCATTCTCGTTAGGCTGGTAGATAGCGAGAATCGACTGATTAGACGACGTCGTTGGAACAGCCGCTATATACTGAGGGTAGAATGACGGTGCTATAGCGTCTTTGAGTTCTAATGCATCGCTCGCCACGTCATAAACATTGATGGTGTTGTAGTTTCTATTTAAACACGCAAATTCAAGTTCGCTATCACTATCAAAATTTACCGTGAGCAATTGGTCACAATTGGTTTCCAATTCATTCAATCCAACAAATTCACCATCCTGCATTTTATAGAGCTTGAGCGAACTATAGCCCCCAACAGCAAAATAATGCACACCGTCTTTTTCAGAGGCAGCAAGCGCATTAATTGAAAAATCGTTAATGATTGAGTCGATAAGCACCTGATTCTCGATATCAAACGCTTTAAGTCGATTGTTCTCAATAATAACTGCATCGGCGTAACTATCGTTATTTACGTCAATGGCTTCAATAAACGAAATTTCACTATTCTGATTATTGTTCAGTGTCCACTGAATAGCGTTATCTGTAAGTCTCACGACATTAAACGACGAACTATAATCCAGTGCCCCTATTAGTAACTCACCCACACCGTCATTGTTGTAGTCTGTAACGACCGGTTTGCTATAGTTATAGACATCTTCGCCAACCTCAGCACTTATCGCAAAGTTATCCTCTTTATCTACCGATAAAATCTGAATAGATGATTCGTAACTACTTGTATCGCTAACAAAGACGGCTCTTTCATCATTATCGCCATAAGGTGCCCAACCCGCGGCATGATATCTACTCGCGCGCGGCGCACCTTTTATATCTGACAAGGCATATTCACCGTTGGCATCTTGTTGCGCTACTAAAATTTGATTCTCACCAGTCCAAATAATGTCGTCCACATTGTCATTGTCTAAATCGTCAATGAGAAGTGACATGCCACTGTAAGTGTTGTGGTTAAGAGCCCACTGCTCAGAGATTTGTCCCGCTTCTAATGCAAAACCTCTAACTTGTCCCCACTGACACTCGGAGACAACCACTATTCCTTCTGTAGCTGGGCTTTCTTTACTATAGGCGATATCACAAATGTCACCATGTTCCGCCGTTGCCAAACTGCTTTTCGATACTGCTGAGTAGATTGAGATATCATTCCAACTATCGGCACCGATGATTTCATCTACACCATCGTTATTCATATCACCCAGCACAACAAATGCGTCGCTGAACCCGCTACCGTATAGCCATTGGTTGGCACCGCTTTCGATATCAAATACATAACCATTGTTCGTTACCATTTCTATCGATGTGTCATCATCTACATTACCAAAAGCAAGGTTATTGACGCCGTCAATATCGTACTGTTGCAAGTGCTCACCTGTGCGAACATCTACAATGGCAATAGAAGTCGCATTGTAATATTCGCTCCCATATAAATAAGCAACTTCATCAACCCCGTCACCATTGATGTCGTAAAATAAGCCAGAAATAATACTATCTTCAATAATAAACACCGCTTCTGCGTTACTTTCGCGGTCTTTTATTACAGACAATCCCTGTTGAGTAAGAAGGTAGATTTCATCATTATTGTCACCATCAACATCTTGGGTATGCACGCTTCTAATTTCGCCTTTAGTTGGCAGTTTATACGGATACACATAGGTATTTTTAAGCGTATTGCCTTCTAGCGAAAATGCGCCCACGTTGCGAGCATTTACCGTGATAAGTTCACTTACACCATTGGTCGAAGCAATAGCAAAGCCGTGATTATAAATTGGTGTCATCACAGTAGTACGAGCATAAGCCGGGGCCTTGTCCGCATAAGAAGTGATTTCGAGCGTTTGTTGGGATTCAGTTCCGTCTAAGCTAGCGAAACTAAACATATAAGTTTGAGCGTTGAAAAGTTGATTCGCAGGTACATTCCAGGTCATCAGACCTTCCGCATTTAACGAAGCACCGGGAGGCGCTGAAATAAGCTCTCCCGCGACGTCATCGTCAACTCTGTCTGGGTCACTCATCGATACGGTAAACTCTACGTATCCGCCCGCAGTTACTACTTCAGGCATATTCGATGCAGTGAGCGTCATAGGAGAATTGCCGATCTCAACGAAAGTAGGCTGGGATTCAACAACGTTAATACCGTCTGACACCACCATGGTAACTTTAACTTCATCACCGAAGACTGCGCTGTAAGGTGGCAGCGTGGTACCATTAACATCGTCAAGGACTACACCATTTACATACCAGCGAAACGAAATCACCAGCTCTGAGTCGGGAGTATCTGAATCATGATAGTAGCCAGGCTCAACGGTGACTTCATCTGTGGTATAGACAGTCTCATAGGCATAGTAATAAGGCTGATTCACTACAGGAGGTACGGATATCGCATCGATATCTGAAAGCGCAAGGCCAGTATGATTTCCGCTGGCAAACGCTGTTAGATTATTAAAGTATACACCTACATCGTAAATATCATCGCCGTTGTTATCTTCGCCATAGCGAACTGCGCCATCAATAACGTCAATTCCAGCCGTTTTATCTCCTTTTACGACCAGCGAGCCAGATGACGAATAGGGAAGGTCGCCCTGATCAGAAGAATATGCAAAGTCCAATTTGCCTTTAGACGCAATGTAGATTGAACCATTAAGTTCAGACACGAAGGTGTTGTTTGTCACCCCTTCTGCTGATGTGCCACTGACCTTGTAAGTTTCACCATTGTGCGTGACAGTAAGATACTGCCTCGTCTCTTCATAAAACGTACCTGTTTGTGGGCGGTAGCGAAAATCAACACTTAAGTAGCCTTTTAATGTTGTGCGCACGCCACCGTCTAGCATAGACAAAGTAGTGAAATAAGACGTTACTTCGGAGCTGTTTTCACCTGCGTCAGTAATAACTAGCGAAAATTGTCCGTCATACCGAGTGGAGTCGTAATATTGAATGCACTGATCATAGTCTACAGTAATCGTTCCTTTACCCGTGTCTTCATCAAGCTTACCTGAGTATGTTACTGATCCTGATTCATAGCACTCGGTCGTACCTTCAACGTTGCCGTTCTCATCTAGGAAGGTGTAGATATCATATTGATCTACATAGGGTGAGCCACTTGTATTGTCACCAAAGAGCGTGATGTAAACCTCTTGTACTGCGCTGATATCCACAGTAGAGACTTTCGTTTCTCCACTGTAGTTCGCATCAGCATAGGTGGTTGCCGCCGAGTTTAGTCGTGACTCTGAGTAATCTAAAGGATTTGATAAAATTTCTAGTGCTGTCGGCTCAGGTGGAGGTGGTGGGTTTGTAGGTGGAGAAGAATCAGAGCCACCTCCACCACCACACGCAGTTAGAGCTAAAAGAGAAAAAAGGCCAGAAAAACCCAAGCGCGAAGTTTTCATACATCGTCCCTGATTTAAAAGGCATGTCGGCTTTTTAGTTAAAAGCTCAAAACAAGCCTAATTATTAAGTTTAATAAAATATTCGTTTTTTATAACTTAACTTTATCAATCTAGCAACAGCGCCTTGAGCGTATTCGCTTATATTTAATGTAGGCGAAGCCACGTACTATTATTATTCATCCCATACGACTTGGTTTCTGCCCTGCTCCTTGGCTCTGTACAGCGCCTTGTCAGCAAGCGATAAGAGGGCGCTGAAATCCGCCTCATAGGTGTCTTTAACAAATGTTGCGCCAATGCTGATCGATAAATTCATAGTGTCTGTCTTGTAGGTCACCCTTCCTTCTTCAACAGCAATGCGCAGTGCTTCTAGCTGCCTATGGATCTCTTCTTTCTTGTCACCTATCATGACTATTGCAAACTCTTCTCCTCCTAATCGAGCCACGACATTTGGCGCTTGATTATGTTTAGCTATTTTTCTCGCAACAGCAATAAGCGCCTGATCTCCAGCATCGTGACCGTAGGTATCGTTTACTTTTTTGAAGTGATCAATATCGACAATAGCAACACATCCTCGACAATGTTGTTTTGAAAATGAGATGCACTCGTCAAGGAACGCGCGTCGGTTATAAAGGCCCGTTAAAGAATCAGTCATCGCCAAATGCCTAAGCTTCTCTTCAGCAACGGCTCGGGCTTCCTCAAGCTCTACTGCGTAGAACAAGCCAGCCAATGCATCTAAAAAGGGCTGTAGAAACTCAGCATCTTCGTCAGTGTAGGTATCAAACTTATTCGCTAAACCGACCATTCCCACTACTTTATCTTTCACTTTTATAGGTAGGCCTAAAAATCGGCTAATGCGCGGATGACCGTGCGGAACACCTTTGGAATTAGGGTGACTGTTTGGCGCATTACTAATGGTAACTTCTCCCGTTAAAATTGAGGTTCCAAAAAGGTTGTCGAAGTTACTAAAGTAGAGGTTTCGTTTTTTGTATTCTGCATATTGAGAAAAGCTACTGTTATCCCAAACAATTTCAGAAATCGCATGAATGAAAAGTCTAGATGAGCTACCGTCTCCTTTCATTTGGCCGACAAAGGCAAACTGGCTATCTGAGATATCTATGAGTTCAGCCAGTACGGACTGACACGCCATCGTCAAGTCATTGTTTTGCAGATATGATGCCCGGGTTTTATTGATAAATTGAAGGAGCTGGGTTTTCTTTCTCTCATGCAGTTCGCTTTCCATGCGCTGCGTTATATCTCTATGAATACCTGCTATACGAACCGGCTTACCTTGGGCATCTGTCTCAACGGTTTTCCCATAACTTTCAACCCAAACCCAAGAGCCATCAGTGTGTTTCATGCGAAATGTGGTGTTAAAGACTTTGCTCTTACCAATTAGATGCATGTTGAGCTGCTTTTCAACTTTGACGTAATCCGCGGGATGAATGAGCTGTCTAAAAAAGCGAGAGCCACTGTCATAGTATTCATACTCAAGACCAACAATGTCGCACCAGCGCTTGTTGACTTGATTAACATCGGCGGCCAAGTTCCAGTCCCATGTTCCTAACTCTGAAGCCTCGAGTAATAAACGCATCCGCTGATTGGTTTTGTTGAGCTTATCTTCCACATACTTTTGGTCACTAGTATCAAACAAAAATGCTTGAACCGAGTACAACATGCCGTCTTCGCGAAAATTTGCCGTTGATATCATGCTCACCCAAATAGTACGCGTTGGCGTTTTTATCTGAAGACGGCAGGTGTGCGTTTCAACACCTTCCATGTGGGCCTGCATAGCAAAGGTAAAATCACCCTCCGCCTCCTCAGACAGCACCTCACTCAATGCCACCGTTCCAGTGAGCAAATCTTGGGGTGAAACTCCCAATACACGCTCACTATTTTTCGAGATATACACCAGCCTCAACGACGTATCATAGCGCCACGTTGCCAACACAATAGGAGACTTCTCAATAAGCCCATGCTCGCGTTTAAGCGCTTCGTGTTCTCTTGAAAGCGAAATATGCTGACTAACCAAAGCACCTATTCTCTCTAAAACTTCTAAGTGTTTTGCGTCTATTTCTCTTGGCACGGTATCAATTAAACATACGGCACCGATTACCTGATCATTTATCTCGATCGGCGTTCCTGCGTAGAAACAAATGTGAGGTTCTCCGGTGACGAGAGGATTATGCATAAACCGTGGATCTTCTTGCGCGTTGCTAACAACCACCTGCTCGCGCTCTTCAACGACGTGACTACAAAACGCATGTTCACGAGTGACTTTAGAAAGAGTGGTTCCGTAGTGTGCTTTAAAGGTTTCTTCAAACTCTCCGACGACGCCAATGAGTGCGATCGGCACCTTGTATGCCTCTGCGAGCACCATCATTAAATCATCAAGATCTAACGGCACTTCGCTATTGAGCATAAAGTCATCAATTGTCTTTAACCGGCTTTGATCATCCACTACTGCTTGCTCATATTCATTTGCCCTTATAAAAGTAGTAACAGTCCGACTGTACCGCAATTAAATACAGCTAATGTTACGTTCTCTGTATTCGAACCCATTATAGAAATGGCTGTGACTCACAAGAAAAGGAGAAGGGCGCTTTTGAACTTCCCATGTTATGGATAGTCATTACAGCATGAGAAGCGATGAAATTGGCTTGTCGCGAGATTGTGACGCGTTTGTGTTACACTTCACCCGTTTTTATTTCATAGGATTACATAATTCATGTCGTGGATGCGAAAAGCCCTTCTGTCGGTATTTCATTATCCTGTTAAGTTACTGGTTAAAGCCCACAGCATTCCAGTTAACGTTGAAACCGAATTAGGAATAGATAAAAGTAAACCTATCGTTTATCTACTCCCCACCAACTCAGTGACAGACCAACTTGCACTGAGAATGTCGACTAAAGCGCTAGGTTTACCTAGTCCTACAGAAACCCTCACATTAGCGGGGCGAGAGTATTCGTCGACCTTATTTTTACGCAAAACCCAGCCTCTTTTCCGTTCGTCGGCTAAAGATACGGGAATTGAAGACGTTTTTACTGACCTCTTTCATTTGCATAGAGACCATGAAAACCTAGATTTACAAGTTGTTCCTGTCTATGTGACGTGGGGCCGTGCCCCGGGTCGTGGTAAGCCAGGCTTAAGCGATCTCATTGCTGATAAAGCGGCGCCAAGTTGGCTTCGTAAGTTGTTCATTGTGCTGTTTTTGGGCCGCGACAACTTTATTAACTACTCTAAAGCCGTTTCTGCACGCGCGATGTCCAATCAACATGGTAGTGACCAAAGTATTGCACATAAGCTTGTGCGCGTAGCAAGCACTCACTTTCAAAGAAAGCGCCAAAGCATGACTGGCCCTACGCTGTTAGAGCGCCAAGAACTCAATAATAGTGTGTTGGGCTCTGATGCAGTGCGTCGCGCTATTGCTGAGGAATCACGAAGCAAGAAGGTGTCTCATGAAAAAGCGAAAGAGACTGCCCAAACCTACATCACAGAAATCGCGGCAGACTACCGCGAAGGGCTAATTCGTTTTGGCGACAGGCTACTTACCCGTATCTGGAACAAAATTTATAACGGTATTAGTGTAGGTCATGCCGATCGCATTCGTGAATTGGCGGCTAATGGTCATGAAATCATCTACGTACCGTGCCACCGTAGTCACATGGATTACCTATTATTGACCTACGTGATTTATCACGAAGGTATGGTTACGCCACATATCGCTGCAGGTATCAATCTGAACTTTTGGCCGGTTGGAAAAATGTTCCGTCGTGGCGGTGCTTTTTTCTTACGCCGCAGTTTTGCAGGTAACAAGCTCTACACAGCTGTATTCAGAGAATATCTAGAGCTGCTGTTTAACAAAGGCTATTCGGTAAAATACTATCCCGAAGGTGGCCGCAGCCGAACCGGCCGTTTGATCCCACCGAAAACGGGCATGCTAGCCATGACCATTCAAGCCATGCTCAAAGGCGTTAACCGTCCCGTTAGTATCGTGCCTGTCTATATTGGCTATGAGAACGTGATGGAAGTGAAGAGCTACTTGAACGAACTCAAAGGCTCTAAGAAGAAAAAAGAATCTAACCTTCAGGTGTTCTCGGCTATTCGTAAACTCAAGAATTATGGTCACGGATACGTGAATTTTGGCGAACCCATTGCGCTTAACCAGTTTCTTGAAAATCATGTGCCTAACTGGCGAGATTGTCGCGATGCCGAGCCAGAGAAAAAACCAGCGTGGCTGACACCTGCGGTTAACGAACTGGCCAATAATGTCATGACGCGAATTAATCGCGCAGCGGCATTAAATGGTATGGCGTTAGCGTCGTTATGCTTACTGTCTTCTAAACGACAGACCATGAGTGAAGCTGAGTTAAAACAAGCAATGGGCGATTTCATGGACTTGTTTAAAGCGGTACCGTTCAGCGATGATGCCACCATTCCAGATTCATCAGCGGAAGAGCTACTGCGCGATACGCTGAAATTAGGCCGCTTTGACGTAAAAGAAGACGATTATGGGCGTTTGATCAGTCCTCAACCAAAATCAGCGGTATACCTTACTTATTATCGCAACAACATTTTGCATTTATTCGCGATCCCAGGTCTTATTATGGCGTCTATCTTCGCGAAGAAAGGCACCACGAAGAACAGTATTTTTCAGCTTATTGCGGCGCTTTATCCGTTGCTGCAAAAAGAGCTGTTCTTGCACCTTACCCAAGATGAAGCGCTTGCGCATACTGATGCGCTTATAACAGCGCTACTAAACAAAGGATTGTTGCGTCAGGAAGGCGATGAACTGTTGCCGCCAGATGCACACTGCAAACAATTCCACTCAGCATGGCTGTTAAGCCGATGCATGCAGGAAACGCTTCAGCGTTACGCGGTGGTATTGACCATTCTAGATAAAGAAAAGGTCATTAGCCGAAGTGCACTTGAGCGCGAAAGTAAGCAAGTGGCTGAACGCTTATCTGCTCTCTACGGGCTAAGCTCACCAGAGTTTTACGATAAGAATGTGTTGTCTAGCTTTATCAGTGCATTGAAAGAAAACCACTGGCTGGACTCTGAAAAAGATGGCAGCTTGAAGTACTCAGAAGAGTGTGAAGCCTTACGCGCTGACGTTATGGCCCTGATTTGGCCAGAAATGATGCAGCATTTGGAAAACGTTACACTAAACGCTTCGAATTAAGGCGACGCTAGCTGGCTGAATTTGCCAGAACTACGGAGCTTAGGTAAAAAGAGAAAGCCCATGCTACTGCATGGGCTTTTTATTGCGCGTCAATCTATCTTGGCAGGCATTGAAAATCCCCATACTTCATTGAAAGATAGACGCTAGATAGTGCCGCTTCGTATCGCTCCCCGGTAAACCTGCGCTTAACGCGAAGCAATACAAAGCGAAAACGGGAGATAGGCTCGTTTTCGCCTGTTTCGCTATTTAAACCTTCGCTGGTTGCGACAGGAAAAAACGATAGGCGGGGTTGTCTGTTACTTCTTCAACCTTATAGCCTAACTCAGCAACATGCTGGTTAAAGTCATCTCTACTTTCTGGTGCGATATCAAAGCCTGCCAATACCAAACCTTCTGCTGCGCCATGGTTGCGATAGTGAAATAGGGTAATATTCCACTGTTCACCTAACGTATTTAAGAAGTTCAGTAGCGCACCCGGACGCTCAGGAAATTCAAAGCTGAAGACTTGCTCGTTGAGAATAGTTGGCGGACGGCCACCAACCATGTGGCGAACATGGAGCTTCGCTAACTCATTATCGGTTAAGTTAACGCAGTCATACCCTTTGCTTTCAAGGTCGCTTTGCAGTGCCGCGAACTCTTGCTGCCCGCCTTTGAGCTTAACGCCCACGAAAATATGTGCTTCGCTCTCACTGGCATAGCGATAGTTAAATTCGGTGATTGCTTTTGCCCCAACGCACTCGCAAAACTGTTTAAACGCACCTTTGTTTTCAGGAATTTTAACCGCAAAGACCGCTTCTTTCTGCTCACCTAATTCACAGCGTTCAGACACATAGCGAAGGGTATGAAAGTTGATGTTTGCGCCACACAGAATGCCGCCTAACTTCTTACCTTTGAGGTCGTGTTGCTTAGCGTACTTGCGAATTGCCGCCACCGACAATGCGCCCGCAGGCTCTGCAATAACACGGGTATCATCAAAGATATCCTTAATTGCTCCGCATATTTCATCATTAGTAACCGTAATGGTTTCATCAATTAAACGATTACACAGACGGAAAGTTTCCTGCCCCATCACTTTAACAGCAACGCCATCAGCAAAAATGCCGACGCTTTCAAGCTCGGTAGGCGCGCCTTGCGCCTTTGCTTTAATGAAACAGGCCGATTCTTCCGACTCTACCGCAACGATTTTTATGCTTGGTTTTAGTTGCTTTAAGTAAACCGCAATACCAGCGGCTAAACCACCGCCACCCACAGCAATAAATAAGATATCGAGGTGTGGGTTTTGCTCTAGCAACTCTCGCGCGACTGTACCTTGCCCTGCAATGACATCGGGGTCGTCAAAGGGCGGAACAAAGGTATAACCGTGGGTCTCACATAATGCTTTTGCATGGCTACTTGCTTGATCAAAGCTGGTTCCATGCAATACCACATTTACGTTTTCACCGCCGAAGCGTCGTACTGCGTCTACCTTGATATCAGGCGTGGTTTCAGGCATGACAATAGTCGCCTGAATACCTTTCATTTTTGCACTGTACGCTAAGCCTTGCGCATGATTACCCGCCGAGGCGCCAATTACGCCAGCTTGCAATTGCTCGTCGCTTAGTGAGCAAATACGGTTATAGGCACCGCGCAGCTTAAAGCTTTTTACCGGCTGCTGATCTTCGCGTTTCAGAAAAATTTCATTGCCAAGCTCGGCTGAAAGCAAAGACATATAGGAAAGTTCACTTGCCACTGCTACATCGTAAACAGGGGCAAGTAAGATCTTCTTCAAATATTCATGATCGCTAACGTGTTCGGCTGCCATTATAGATTTTCCAGCTTAGTCACATCACGCACTGCACCTTTATCGGCACTGGTTGCTAACGCCGCAAAGGTTTTAAGTGATGTGGAGACTTCACGAACGCGATCTTTCGGCTTCCAAGGCTTATCACTGGCTTCCATTTTCGCGCGGCGTTCTGCTAGTTCTTCATAGCTAATAGCAATATTGATACTTCTATTGGGTATATCTATTTCAATTTTATCGCCATCTTCCACTAGGCCAATGCCACCACCACTGGCGGCTTCAGGTGAGCAGTGACCTATAGACAACCCACTGGTACCGCCACTAAAGCGTCCGTCTGTTACCAAAGCGCAGTGCTTGCCTAACCCTTTAGATTTCAAGTAAGACGTTGGGTACAGCATTTCTTGCATACCCGGGCCGCCGCGGGGACCTTCGTAGCGAATGAAGACCACATCACCGGCTTTTACTTCATCGCCCAAGATACCTGCTACCGCATCATCTTGGCTTTCGTAGATTCTCGCAGTTCCGTTGAATTTAAGAATAGACTCATCTACGCCAGCCGTTTTTACAATACAGCCATCTTCAGCCACATTACCGTAAAGCACGGCTAGGCCACCTTCTTGACTGAACGCATGGTCGATAGAGCGAATGCAGCCGTTTTCGCGGTCGTCATCGGCTTCGTCCCAGCGACAATCTTGGCTAAATGCTTTTGTCGTGCGAATACCCGCAGGACCCGCGCGATAAAAGGTAATAGCGTCTTCGTTTTCAGGGTTAGTGATGTCCCACTCGCTGATAACGTCGGTAAGCGGTTTTCCTAAAACATGATTAACATCGGTGTTCAGCAAGCCAGCCTTATTTAGCTCGTTCAAAATACCCAAAACGCCACCCGCTCGGTGTACGTCTTCCATGTGATATTTGGGTGTTGAAGGTGCCACTTTGCATAGGTGAGGGACTTTGCGAGACAATCTGTCGATGTCTGCCATAGTAAACGGCACTTCGCCTTCCATTGCCGCTGCTAACAGATGCAAAATGGTATTGGTCGACCCACCCATGGCAATATCCAAGCTCATGGCATTCTCAAAAGCCTTAAAGTTAGCGATATTACGTGGTAATACACTGTCATCATCGTCGCCGTAGTAACGCTTGCACAGCTCAACAATTTGTTTGCCTGCTTGTTTAAATAAACCTTCACGGTCGGCGTGGGTAGCCAGCATAGAGCCGTTGCCCGGCAAGGATAAACCTAACGCTTCGGTTAGACAGTTCATGGAGTTCGCGGTGAACATCCCTGAACATGAGCCGCAGGTAGGGCAGGCTGAGCGCTCAATTTCGTCGGTATCAGCATCGCTAACTTTGTCGTCAGCAGCCGCTACCATGGCGTCAACCAAGTCTAGTTTAATAAGCTGGTCTGAAAGCTTGGTTTTACCCGCTTCCATTGGGCCCCCAGACACAAAAATGACCGGTACGTTCAAGCGCATAGACGCCATTAGCATTCCCGGAGTGATCTTGTCGCAGTTAGAAATACAAACGATTGCATCGGCGCAATGTGCGTTCACCATGTATTCCACTGCATCAGCAATGATTTCTCGAGATGGTAAGCTATACAGCATACCGCTGTGCCCCATGGCGATACCGTCATCCACTGCGATAGTGTTGAATTCTTTCGCCACACCACCCGCTTCTTCAACGCTGCGTGCCACTAATTGGCCGAGATCTTTTAGGTGAACATGCCCAGGTACGAACTGCGTAAATGAGTTCGCAATAGCAATAATAGGCTTGCCGAAATCAGAGTCTTTCATTCCAGTTGCTCGCCATAACGCGCGAGCTCCCGCCATATTTCTACCTTGGGTGGTAGTTGCTGAACGTAACTTGGGCATAAATCCTTCCCGTTAATTTAAGGTTCTAGGTTTAGGCGCTAGACCTTTTTGTGAAACTAAAAAACAGTGGTAAACCAGTAATGCTTTGGCTCAACTTCCAATACGCGCTGTTTTACTCAAAATTGCATGTCATACTGATGATGTAACACATCATCTAAGGTCGTTCAAAGCGAGGAGCAACAAAGCCTAACTGCTAACACATCAGTAGCGCTTTGTTTTATATGATATATTTGACATACAATACCTATATCCATTGGCATTGTAGTTATGAAATGTTGTTCGTTAGAGGTTATGGCTTTACCTCATCACTCAATATCACGAACCGTAATCTCAACAGTACGTTTCGATATTGGGCAAAGAAATAGCATGAAACATAAGGCCTGATCAAGTATTTTGCGGTAGGAATGGCGAGTTTTTAAGGGTAGTAAAAGGGTACAAGAAGATGTTTGATTGGTTTCATTGGTTAAACTTAGCGGGGGTTGCAGTGTGCGCAATTTCCGGCACCCTGATGGCCTATCAAAAGCGTATGGATGGATTTGGCGTGGTCGTGCTTGCCAGCGCAACCGCCATTGGCGGCGGAACACTACGTGATGTCATGTTAGATGTCCCGGTCTTCTGGATTGCCGATACCGATTATTTATACACCACACTGATAGCCGCCTTTATACCCATTATCTGGCTGCGTATTAGTCCACGCTTTCCTTTTCACTATTTATTAATTGCCGATGCTTTCGGGCTGGCGCTGTTTAACGTAGTAGGCATAGAGAAAGCCTTGGCAAACGATACAGGCATGGCCGTGGCGGTTGCCATGGGCACCATTACCGGCGTGTTTGGCGGTCTGTTACGGGACGTTATTTGCCGAGAGGTACCGCTGGTACTCAACGGCGAACTGTATGCCATGACCTGTATTGCAGGGGGCGTGGTTTATGGAATAGGCATGCAAATGGAACTCGCCACACAGTGGTGTGGTATTGCGGCCCTTGTAACAACCGTACTGTTTAGGCTTGGCGCCATGCGCTGGCATTGGCAGCTGCCCGTTTTCTACAACGACCACCACTAGCACTAGCCTAAGTTTGCTGAGCAGGATCATTACATGCCAAGCGTTTTATGCACTCTCAGTAAATCCCATCGTTAGTACAGTTACATCTTATCCCGACTCTCTCTAAAGTTTACGCCGACTGCGTTGGCTTACATTTTTACCGCGCTGACACGTTTGCGTTTCATAACCACGAATCATAAGTATTCAGGGAGAGGAGGTTGTTTAGATTATGGGAATGGCTGTTGTTAAAACCTTTGCGGGGCAGGGCGTGGCAGCGCCAGAGGTAAGTGTAGAGATTCACCTAGCTAATGGTTTACCTGCTTTTCAACTGGTCGGCATGGCAGAAACCAGCGTTAAAGAAGCGCGAGAAAGAGTACGCAGCGCCCTGATAAACAGTGGTTTTGAGTTTCCCGCAAAACGAATAACCGTCAATTTAGCGCCAGCAGATATTCCCAAGTTTGGTGGGCGGTTCGACCTTCCCATTGCCGTAGGCATTTTAGCTGCGTCGGGCTACATCTCAGACATTAGCCTGCTCAACATTGCCTTTGTGGGCGAGCTTGCATTAAACGGTGAAATAAAGCCGGTTAACGGGCTTATTCCTGTTGTCATGGCAGCCGCAAATGAAGATATTGCGCTCGTATATCCGGGGGATAATGACGTAGAGGCTGCATTGGTTTCTCACGCAACGCGCTATCCCGCTTTCGATTTACTGTCTGTTTATGAACACCTTACCGGCAACAAAAAGCTCGCCAAAGGCCAGCCGTTTACCTCGCGAGCACTTAACAGCCCCCTTTCAGGGTGGGATGACATTATCGGCCAAGAGCAAGCCAAACGAGCGCTTGTTATCGCAGCAAGTGGAGCACACAATTTACTTATGGTGGGGCCTCCTGGCACAGGTAAAAGCCTGCTCGCCAGCCGAATGCTATCGCTATTACCCGATATGAGCGAGGAAGAAGCGTTGGAAGTGGCTGCCATTCACTCTGTGAAAGGCGAAAAACTGCATGCAGAGCGGTTTTTAACCCGCCACTTGCGTTCGCCCCACCATACTAGCTCTGCGGTGGCACTTACTGGCGGCGGCTCTAACCCAGTGCCAGGTGAAATATCGCTGGCTCATAATGGTATTTTGTTTCTAGACGAACTGCCTGAATTTGGGCGAAAAGCACTGGATGTATTGCGCGAGCCACTTGAAACCGGCGACGTGCATTTGTCTCGTGCTTCAGGAAGCGCGACATACCCCGCTAACTTTCAATTAGTAGCGGCAATGAACCCAAGCCCGACAGGTGACATTGATGATAACCGACTAACCCCGCAGCAACAGCTCAACTACTTGAACCGATTATCGGGCCCACTGCTTGACAGAATTGATATACAAGTCGAAGTGCCGCGGCTACCTGACTACGACCTGCCAGAGCGTGCCAATAGATCTGACGACTCGATACACGCAACGCGAGAGCGGGTCATTGCAGCGCGTCACAAACAAGGGCTACGGCAAGGTAAGCCAAATGGGGCGCTGCACGCGGGTGAGCTTGCCGATATATGCTTACTTGATGACGCTGATTTGCAGTTTTTACAAGCCGCTGCTAAACAGCTTAATTTGTCTATGCGGGTGTTTCATCGCACGTTAAAAGTGGCAAGAACCATTGCAGATCTTGAAGATGAGCACGCCGTATCGCGGGCGCACATTGCAGAAGCATTGGGCTATCGCGCTCTCGATAACCTTATTAAACAGTTGAGCGCTAGCTGAGCACCAGCTATGCCTTAAACTTAGCCACGCGTTTGCAAATTAAGCTGCATAAAGGCGTTAATAAGCGGCTCGTTTTGCTTGTCCTGCAAGCAGCACAATCCTAGGGCATAAGGCTCAATATCTTCAACAGGTATTTGGGTTACAGCATTGGCCATACTGGAGTGATCAAGTACCACTTTAGGCACAAAACCCACGCCACATTCAAGTGCCACCATGCTCACGATGGCCTCGTTACCGCCGACATAAGCATACACATTTGGACGAATACCGTGTTCAGCAAACCAGTGATAGGCAGTACGACGGGTTGGGCCAGTTTCGGGCATAATCACCTGATGCTTGGTCCAGTCCAACTGGCTTAGTTGAGTAAGTCGCCACTCTCTTGGGGCAATAAGTACCAAAGGTACATTATCAAGCGCGGTGAAATGTAAATCTGTCGGCATATCAGGGGTGTAGATAGCAATAGATAAGTCGCACTGTTTGCCTTTCACTTTTTCTATCGCAAGGGCAGGATCGCCGGTAATTAGGCGAATATCAACACCCGGGTGCTGTTGCCTGAACTGTCTAAGCATAGCGGGTAAGTGGCTTTGACTAGCGGTAACCGAGCAAAATACGCTGAGCTCTCCCTGCAATGCGTCGTTATCTTCTTTTAAGTCGACCTTTAGCTGCTGCCAATCTTTCAGCGCTTGCTTTGAAAAAGACAGCAGCTTGTGCCCACTGTGGGTTAGCGCCACTTTGCGGTTATCACGTTTAAACAACGTGCAGCCTAGCTCGTCCTCAAGGCGTTGAATAACCCGGCTTAACGTAGAAGGCGACACATACATGGCCTCGGCGGTAATGCCAAAATGTAGGCTGGTAGCTAGGTGATTGAACAGCTGTAGACTGCGAAAATCCATAAACATTTCACTTTATGCAATATTATCTTGCAAATATATCATTTTCCAAAACAAAAGAAATCTTTTAGTCTCAATATCAAGTCGTCATAGACGAGGTCTGTCAACACCAAGGTCGGTGCTTGATATTGACAAAAATGAATGTTGTTCGGAAATTTTTATGGCTAATTATTTCAACACCCTGTCACTTCGCCAGCAGTTAGATCAGCTTGGCCGCTGCCGTTTCATGGCACGCGATGAATTCGCTGACGGTTGTCAGTTCTTAAAAGGCAAGAAAATTGTCATTGTAGGCTGCGGCGCGCAGGGCCTTAACCAAGGCTTGAATATGCGTGACTCAGGGTTAGATGTTTCTTATGCGCTGCGTCAAGCAGCCATTGATGAGCAACGCGACTCATATAAGCGTGCAACCAGTAACGGATTTACCGTTGGTACTTACCAACAGCTCATTCCAGAAGCAGACGTAGTATATAACTTAACACCTGATAAGCAGCACGCTAGCGTAGTCGAAGCCGTAATGCCGCTTATGAAAGAAGGTGCAACGCTAGGTTACTCTCACGGTTTCAATATCGTTGAAGAAGGCCAGCAAATTCGTAGCGATATCACAGTAATCATGTGTGCGCCGAAAAGCCCGGGCTCTGAAGTACGTGAAGAATATAAGCGTGGCTTCGGTGTACCAACTCTGATTGCTGTACACCCAGAAAACGACCCTGAAGGTAAAGGTTGGGATCAAGCCAAAGCACTTGCAAGTGCAACGGGCGGTGACCGCGCAGGTGTGCTTGAGTCATCATTTGTGGCTGAAGTTAAATCTGACCTCATGGGCGAGCAAACCATTTTGTGTGGTATGCAACAAGTTGCAGCGGTACTTGCGTTTGAAAAAATGGTTGATGACGGTATCGAGCCAGGATACGCAGGTGCACTTATTCAGTACGGCCTAGAAGCTATTACTGAAGCACTTAAGATTGGCGGTGTGACTAACATGATGGACCGTCTATCAAACCCTGCAAAAGTGAAAGCGTTTGAGCTTTCTGAGCAGTTAACTGATTTACTTCGTCCGCTATTTGAAAAGCACCAAGACGACATCATCAGCGGTGAGTTCTCTCGCACCATGATGGAAGATTGGGCCAATGGCGATGCGAACCTGCTTAAGTGGCGTGAAGAAACCGGTGAAACCGCGTTTGAAAACGCACCGGCTTATGAAGGTGAAATCAGTGAACAAGAATTCTTTGACCACGGCATCTTACTGGTTGCCATGATCAAGTGTGGTGTTGAAGTTGCGTTCGACGTAATGGTTGAAGCCGGTATTTTACCTGAGTCTGCGTACTATGAATCACTGCATGAAACACCGCTTATTTCTAACACAATCGCACGTAAGCGTTTGTATGAAATGAACGTGGTTATTTCAGACACAGCAGAATACGGAAATTATTTGTTTGCTAACGCAGCAATTCCAATTTTGCGTGAGAAATTTATGCCTACCATCGATACCAGCGTTATCGGTAAGGGTTTGACTACTGCTTCTAACCAAGTAGAAAACAAACGCCTTGTTGAAATTAACGAAGCCATCCGCTCACACGGTGTGGAATCGGTAGGTAAGACCTTACGTGGCTACATGACTGACATGAAGGCCATCATAGGTTAGGACAGTTTCTGTCGTTAGGTGCTTAACTAAGCCCTCTTGCCCGACCATTTTGGTCGGGCTTTTTTATGTCCGTAAGCCTGCTAATAAGTATCTTTCTTACGCAACTGACCACTGCGACACGCCGATACACCTTCTAAATAGAACCTTCACGAACGCGCTCAGCATAGCGTACGGATACGTAAGACAAAGCAAAAAAGACGAGAAATCCCCAGCCGATAGGCATTAAATTTCCATTTAAGAAACTGTCGACGAACAGTGCAACAGGCACCGAGAAAAGGCTAGAAAATGAGCCAATTATGGCCGCGCCTAAACCTGCCATATCGCCAAGCGGCTGCATCGCCATGGCGTTTAAGTTACCAAACAGTATGCCCACAAAGAAAAAGCCTACAAACATAACCGCAACCGTAGGAATTAAAGGCGGCAAGCCGTCGTACGCCAACAGCAACACTAAATACACAACGGCAAACCCGTTAACCCCTTTAAGTGCAAAACGACAAAGCTTGCGCATCCCAAAACGCATTACCATTTTGCCGTTAAAGTAAGAGGCGAGACCAATTGAAAAAGCAAGCGTTGCAAAGATGTAGGGAAACCATTCACCTACGTTGTAAAACACAGTAAATATGGTTTGCGAAGCACTTAAATACGCCAAGAATGCCCCAAAAATACAGCCCATAGCAAAGGTGTAACCCATCACTGCTGGGTTAGTGAGAATGAACTTTGAAGATGCAAAAAACTGCGCCCATGAAAACTTTTTACGCCTTGCTCTTGGCAGGGTTTCCCCTTGACGAGAAAAAAACCAAATGCCGGCCATGGTAGCCACAATGAGAAACATAGTGAAAATATGGAACCATGAGGTCAACTCCATGACCGTTTGCCCAATTATAGGCGCCAACATAGGCACTAATATAAACACCATCATGATAAACGACATGACTTTTGCCATCGCATCGCCAACGTAAAGGTCGCGAATAATTGCCATAGAGGCTATTCGTGGCCCAGACACCCCAAATGCTTGAATAACGCGACCTACCAGCATGGTCTCCAAATTGGTGGCCATCATGCAAACAAATGTACCTAAGGCGAAAATACACAGGCCCACTAATATAGTTAGGCGACGGCCGCGGCTATCGGAAAAAGGCCCAAAGAACATTTGACCCAGTGCCATGCCTAAAAAGAACACGGTAACGATTAAGTGGGTTTGATGCGCCTCGGCGACCTGTAGTGACTCGCCAATTTGAATCAACGCAGGCAGCATAGCGTCAATGCTCAACGCGACAAGGGATGTCATCGTAGCCATTAGCGCAACAAATTCAACAAGGCCAAGCGCTGGCTTTTGCACAACTGCAGTATCCTCAGATACGCCATTAGAAGTCTGGGGCATAAAGTCTCGAATATGAAATAAAGTGGGGGAAATTAAAAAGGCGCGAAATTAACGCGCCTTGTTGAGTATACCTGAAACTTGGTTAAAAAGCCGCCAGCCAAGTAAAATCTTGTCGTAAATACTGGTGCATTTAACGGGTGTTACTCGGAAGCTGAAACATTTGCCGTTTCAGCACTCGCTTTACTCGCTGGCCTAAGGTGTTGGTCTAAAAATGCATCCATTTCCTTAAAGAAAATATGACGATTTCGCTGAATAGACAAATTGTGGTCGCCACTTTCAAGCTCTACATACTTGTAGACCTTGTCGTAATCATCTAACTCGTCAGCCATGTAGCGACTATGAAGTGGAGGGACAACTCTATCTTCCTCTCCATGTACCAGCAAAATTGGCGTCTTTATCCCTTTCGCATTGTAGTAAGGCGAGCGCGCTTCAAGGTCGTCATAATCATCCCCAATTTGGTTTTTCACAAATTCGTTGTTCAGGAAACGGCGAGAATGAATAATGACGTGTTTAAGTGAACTTACGCCAGCAAAGCTCACCGCACACTTAAACAGATCCGGGGTTTTAACAGTTGCCATCAGGGCGGCGTAACCGCCATAGCTAGCGCCCACAATACACATGTTGTCTTGCTCAGCGTGCCCCTGCTCTACCATCCAGTTTGCCGCATCGGTGATATCATCTTGCATAGCCAAGCCCCAACCTTTCATTTGGCTTTGCGCAAAGCTGTACCCATACCCTCTAGAACCTCTAAAGTTAGGCCTTAGTACTGCATAACCTTTCGATGTAAAATACGCTGTCCAATAGTCGAAACCACTGAAATCTCTTGCTCCAGGGCCGCCGTGGGGATGAATAATGGTAGGAAATGGGCCTTCGCCTTTTGGTAAGGTCAAATACGCTTCGATTTTGATGCCGTCTCTGGCTTCATATTCAATTAACGTATGCTCAGATAATTTTGCCGGATCTATTTGAGCATACTGCTCAAAAAGCATCACTAACGTGCCTTCTTTACGGTCACCCAGCAAATAAACTCCTGGTAAGGTGTCAGACTCTGAATAAACAATATATGTTTGTTCGTCGTCGCTAAAGCTCACTAAGGTATTGTCGTAATCAGGAAGACCAGCATCGATACCATTTTGAAGAGCAACGTAACGTTCATCCCAATAATGTCGACCGTCATGGCGTACTCCTATTGCATCTCGGGTAACCGGTGAATAGATAAGGCTACCATTTACATCATACCCTTCATCAGCATACACCTCTGTTCGCTCATTAGTAGTAAGGTTTAAGGTGTACAATGCACGGAAGTCTCCTTTATAACCTTTGAAATAAAGAATATTTGGGTCTTTTGCAAAGCCAACTGGGTATTCACCCTTGTCAGACATAGCGTTGTAAGCAAATAAGGTGCGCCAATCGTCTCCTTCTTTTAGAAAGACTTCTCGCTCTCCTGTATCGTAATCAAGTGAAACACCTATACGAACGTTATTTTGTTGGTCCGTCATCCAATCTCTAATGCGTTTTTTCCCGCGAATAATGCGACTTACGCCACCATCATTAACATTGATTTTGTAAACCGACGGCAGCCCCAACACCTCAGCGTCTAAGGCAATTAGAATATGTTCTGGATCGTCAGGCAGCCAGTCGATAACGTCATCGTGAAATTGAGGAATGTGGTTCGGGTTACCTGCTCGACGCTTTATTCTCTCCCATTCAACCAAGTTGAATGCACCGCCTTCACCGTCAAACTTAATGCTTAACAACCGTGTGTCATGAACTTTCGTTGTGCCACGTCGGGTTTCGTAACGAGCGCTAACCACCAGCCGTTCATTGTTCACCCAGTTGTACCAGTTAATTTTTACGCGTTCATTGTCCGATCGCAGTAGGTAGTGCTTTTCACCCTTTTTTAAGTCGTAAGTGGCAAGCATGGCAAACGCTTCTTCTTGCTCAACGTTTTGAACAAAAGCGATTTTTGAGCCATCGGGTGACAGCGACGGAGTCCAATAAGTTGGCAAAGAACTGAATTTTTCGTACTCGGGTTCTGCCTTAGTTTGATCTGCGCCCAGTGTGGGGAAAGAGCAAACCAACAGTAGCAAAGTAACTAGTGTCGTAGGTAAGAGAGCCTTATTAGAAGACATAACATTCCCTTGTTGTTTTTTATTGTTAGTGGAACTTAGCTTAGGCAAAAAACTCGAAGTTAAGTTACGCAGAGTATACCCACTCATGCCCAGATGTACAAAAACAAAGCAATACTAGGCTCTATGTTCAGTGAGTGAATGTGCAAGATATGTTCTGAAGAAGGGCATTCTAGTTAGGAAAATACGTTGAATGCATTCTATGCGGATTGGTATTAATTACCGACGTCAGCGCAATTATTTGATCTCTCGTCGTAGTTTGCGGATACAAATTGCAAATGTGGTATCATTAACCACAGACATAATATGGATTTTACCATCAAGCGGTAAGCTTCACAGCCCAGCGTTACCTTAAGGATTTAGCCTTTTCATGCCTTCGATTTGGAGCGGGCTTGCCAGTTTGCAAGACCATCTTTTCCGACAATTTATGTTCAGAATCACCAAAGCAGTCCGAGTTTTGGTGGGCAGTACATTGTGCACGCTAGCGTGTGCTCTCTTTACTTTTTCACATGCCCAAGACCCTATTTCCTATAACATTCAGGGCGTAGAAGACGACAAACTGCGTAATAATATCCGCCTGCATTTAAACAGTCTCGACGTGGAAAAATCGTTGCTTACTGACCCTTACTGGCAAGATGAAGTGGGCGAAACTGTAGCGACGGCGGTTCAACCCTATGGCTATTACAACAGCGAAACCAAGGTAAGTATTGAAGAGGGCGACAAGGTTACAGTGAATGTTGCTTTGAATGCGCCGCTTACCATAAATAAAGTTACTCGCGAAATAATAGGTGCAGGACGTGAAGATAAGGCTTTCAGAGAACGTTTTAATTCACTAAAGCTTAAAGAAGGCGACGTGTTAAACCAAACCATTTACGAGTCGTTTAAGTCGTCCATGTTTAACTACGCCTTATCTAATGGCTATTTTGATTATTTTTGGCAGGCGACGCGTCTCGACCTAGTGCGTGACGAAAAACAAGCAAACGTACTTTTGATTGCGCAAAGCGGGCCCCAGTACCAATTTGGAGAGCTAAAATTTATTGGCGATGACAAGGCGAAAGCCATCATTGAGCGGCTAAAGCCGTTTAAAACAGGCGATGCGTACTCTTCATCAACACTTGCCGATTTCAACAGAAGCCTTAATCAATCTGGGTATTTTACCCGCGTTATTGCTCGCCCGGTTGTAAGTGAGGCTGATGGTTTGCTGGTACCGGTTGAGGTATCGTTACTTCACAGACCCACAGACGCATTTAACGTTTCTGTTGGCGCAGCCACTGACACGGGCCCACGGGTTCGCTTAGGATGGGAGCGTCCTTGGGTGAATAGTAAAGGGCACTCTGTTTCATCTGATATTTTCATTTCAGCGCCAGAACAATCAGTGACTGCCGACTACCGTATACCGATGAGAAACATAACGCGGGATTACGCGAGTATAGAGGCGGGTTACCAATTTATAGAGTACAGTAACACTTCCTTTGAGAGTGAAACCCTATCTTTGTCTGCACACCGTTACTGGCAACATGACAATTCACCATGGCAACACGATGGCTCGGTGACATATCTACGTGAAACTTATGATCAAGGGGAATTGAGTACAAACACCACGTCCCTAGTATTACCCGGGTACTCGTTAACCTATCGCGATAAAGACAGTGAGCTCAACATTAATAATGGTACCTACCTTCAAATGCTCACTCAAATAGGCAGAGAAGGTTATGGTTCTGATATCGATTTTGCCAAAGCCGTGGTTGAAGCCACGCTTATCCGTACCTTTAACAATGTGCACAGAATAACCATACGCGGTGAAGCTGGGGTTATTAAAACCAATAGTTTTGATGAGGTGCCAACGTCGTTGCGTTTTTATGCAGGGGGCGATAAAAGTGTTCGCGGCTTCGACTATCGCGAAATTTCTCCGACAGCTGAAGTCATTGATCCAGAAACAGGAGAACTCATTGTTGACTCTATTGGAGGGAAGTACCTTGCTACATCGAGTGTAGAGTATGCCTATCAAGTGGCAGATAATTGGAGAGTGGCAGCGTTTGTCGATGCAGGTACAGCAACAAACGACACCAGCACAACGCTGACATATAGCGTTGGACCTGGTGTACATTGGCTTTCACCAATTGGTCCAGTCAGACTTTACGTGGCAAGAGGCTTTGCGCCAGACGAGAATACATGGCAGTTACATATTTTGTTGGGGCCTGAGCTATGAGAAAACGTACGCTTTCGGCCATTTTACTTTCACCGGTTCTTATACTGGTCGCGTTGTATGCCGTTTTGATAAGTCCTCTAGGCGGCTCTACCGTTAAGTTACTGGCCAACACGTTTGTTGAAAACCTTTCCATCGATGCCATTGACGGTGGGTTTGCTGACACACTAGAAGTGCATAATGTGGAGTGGGAAAACCCGCAATGGAAGGTGTCTGCACAATATGCCTACATTGATATTACCTGGCGTTGTTTGTTTGAGCCTAGAGTATGTGTCAATGAAGTCACGCTGGAAAACGCTACGCTTACACAGCGATCAAACGCGCCTGACTCTTCCGATGATGCACCTGCAGGTGGCCAGATTGAATTACCGCTGCCTATTGATGTTGGGTATTTAGCGCTAACGAATATCAAACTTGCTCTACTTACGACAACAGTAGAAATTGATGAACTAGAGCTAACCGATTTTGAAGGAAATAGCGACCTCATACTTGACAGCATAGCCGCGAAAGGTGTTCGCATTGCTCTGCTAAACCAAGATGAAGCTGCCAGCTCTACACCGGCAGCCATGACCAATGCATCGGAAACTAATAGTGAGCAGCCTGCTCCCAAAAAAGAACAGGCTCCAAGTGCTGATAGCGCTTTGCCTACTTCATACTCACTAAGCTACGATGTCCCCGTACTACCAAATATAGCTACGCCTATTCCTTTGTCTCTTGGTACTTTTTTAGTAGAAGATCTACACATAATTCAAGGGGAGAGCAAACAGCACATTTCACTCATCTCGCTGTTAGAGGCTCACTTTAAGGGCAGCGATGTTGCTATTGAAGAAATGACCGTTGTACATGAACAAGGTGAGGTGAAAGGAAAAGCGAGCGCAACACTTGACGGAAATTTCCCATTAAATGTGGCTATTAACGCGAAAACGAAGCTTGGCGACACACCACAAGAACTGAGTGTAGCGGCCTCGGGTGCGTTGGACGACTTAACGCTGTCAGTTGTAGCCAAAGGCGCGGTAACCGCAAACGCTAACCTAATGGCCAACATTCTAGACAGTAACCTTCCCATAGAATTCACTGCGAACTGGCAAGAACAAGCCATACCGACAGTGGAAAACACTACGCTCAAAGAAGGACAGTTAACGCTTTCCGGCACCATGGGTGATTACGTACTTAAAGGAGCTGGCGCAGCTACATTGCCTGACATTGGCAATGTACCGGTATCACTTGATGTGGTGCTGAAAAAGAACAATATTTTTGTTAATCAAGCCAATATAAACGCTTTGGAAGGGAGCTTAACCAACACAGGTACCCTTTATCTAAATGAGAGTATCGCGTGGGAAGGTAAGACAACGCTTAAGAATGTATCAGGGCGGCAATTCAGCACTTATGCGCCTGAAAAAATTAGCGGAGAAATAGACAGTATATTGCAATACTCTGAGCGCGGCGGATTACACATGAGCCTAAGAGATATGACTGTCTCGGGCGTACTTCAGGGCAAACCGCTTCAGGTGAAGGGGAATGCGGTTTATGCTGGCCCCAGCGACTTATTCGTTACTAACGTCAATATCATTCAAGAACACGAGCAAGAGCGAAACACGATACGCGCCATTGCTCAAGTACTGAATAAGCGGCATTTAAATGCAAATATTGCGATAAACGTTAACGCTATTTCAAGCCTATACCCAGAAGTGACAGGTGCGATAAGTGGCAATATCACAGCCGCCGGTCCTTGGCAAAACCCAAGTGCTAACGGCACACTCGCCCTATCTAATATTGCTGTGTCACCCAATTTAAATGCCTCTGCCGCGCAGCAAGGACCATTGAACGGCGAAATCAAAGTTAACGGTACCTATCGCGACCACACCGCAGATATTGACCTAGCTGTGCCCAACAATAATATTGGGCTGTCTTTAAAAGGTGCATGGACGAACAATCACTGGGTGGGGGAAATTAGTGATACCGCATTGAAGCTCGCTAATATGCAGTGGACGCTATCAAGCCCGTTCAGTGTAGATATAGGCACCTCACCTATAACGGCTAAAATAGGTCAGCACTGTTGGACCTCTCGAAAAGAAGGTGAGCTGTGTATTTCAAACGTGAATTATCAACAAAACAAAGCCAGTTGGGATATCAGCGCGACGGCGCTGCCCATCGGGTTATGGGCGAACGAGTTAGCGCCTACTGTTGTTTCAAGTCCCTCACAGGCAACACTTACCGTAAAAACCAAAGGCAGCTACTCGGCTAACGATCCCATCGATGCCACATTTACTGCGTCTATGAGTTCTGCGCCATGGCAACTTGGTGAAACGCGCCCGCTAACGCTCACTATTAACTCCATAGAAACTAAAGGAGAGATAAAGCAGGGGCAGTTAGCATCAACATCTGTGATCTCAAGCCAAGATGTCGGGGATGCAACACTAACCTTGAATACCCGCCCTTTCGAATCGCGTATACCACTCGATGGTAAACTAGAGATGCAAGGGCTTAATGTTGCACCATTCAAACCCCTTTCCCCTGCTATCAGAACCCTTACAGGAAAGTTAAATGGGAACGTATCGTTGAGTGGTTACATCGACGACCCTACGCTTAACGGTGAATTGACGGTTTCAAATGGCGCTATCGATATACAAGATACACCTGTGACACTGGCCGATTGGAATCAAAAAGTATCGCTTAATGGTCAAACCGCTGCTCTAGACGGCACCTTCTTACTAGGCGGAGGAAAAGGGGCGTTAAAAGGCGAGTTAGACTGGTCATCCAACCCCAGTGCGACATTTAATTTAAAGGGAAACGGTTTCGAAATTCGTCAGCCAAACATTCGACTCAAGGTATCACCGAATATCGATATCGCCGCCACAAAAGAAAAAGTGGACGTGAGTGGCGAGGTAAATATTCCTTGGGCGAGAATTGAAATAGAGTCGCTACCTGAGAGTGCTGTTTCCCCATCAAAAGACGTGCACCTGCGTGGCGAACCGGATAGAGAGGAACCGCTAGATATCGTCCACGCTTCGGTATTGGTCAACATCGACAAAAACAAAACCGAAGAAGTAAAACTCGAAGCGTTTGGCCTTACTGCAAGTTTGTATGGTGGCATTCGCGTAAACACTCAACCTGCACTTGTGGGCTATGGTGACCTTCAAATTTTAAATGGTCGATACAACGCTTACGGACAACAGTTAATTATTCAAACCGGTGAAGTACAATTTAACGGCCCAATTGACCAACCTTTGTTGCTGGTCGAAGCCATCCGCGACCCGGCTAAAACCGATGACGACGTAATTGCAGGTATCCGAATTGATGGCGCGGCTGACTCGCCAAGTATTAACCTTTTCTCTGAGCCTGCGATGGATCAACAGGGCGTATTGTCATATCTACTCACAGGTTCTGGACCGAACTCGGGCACACAAGATCCTAACTACGCTGCGCTGCTGGTAGGTTTTGGTTTATCCAACACCAAAACCCTGACAGGACAAGTGGGAAGCGCGCTAGGTATTGATGATTTTAGTTTAAGCACTAACGAAGATTTACTGTCGGTAAGAGGGCAGATTAACGAGCGATTATCGGTGGAATACAATGTGGACGTTGGTCTAAGTAACAACGACGCCAATAGCACGCTACGACGCAGACAACTACCGCCTGACTTGGCGGTAAAATATCAGCTTCTACCTAGTTTATATTTAGAAGCCATTCAAACCACACTGGAAGACCAATCTGAGTTCGCGTTAGACCTTTATTATGAGTTTTTCTTGGGTGATAACAGAACCCGTAGAGATAGTGATGAAGACGACAGTGAAGCTGACGAGTCCAATGAAAGCGCAGAGCAAGATCTGAAAGATAATGTGAGCACTCCGAGCACAAGTAATAACAATTAAGCGCTCAAAGTCAAAACATCGTACTTTTGCACTCATGCGCCCTTAACGCTGCTGTGCCATCTTCTCAAGCGTTTCGAGTTGACGCTCAAAACGCTTTTGTCTTTTGCTCGCCCACACATACCACACTAGCATCACAACGCTCATGGTCGTCATAACTATAGCCATCTTCATAACTTTCGCTGGGGTAAGCTCCCCATAAAAATAGCGCTCCACCAGAAAGGCACATCCAAATAACACTGCAGTCCATGTCGAGTGTTTAGTGATTACAGCAATCTTCACGTTATTCTTAATTTGCTTTATTAGCTGCGTTAGGTGGTCAGCGGTTTGAGTGTCTCTTGAAAATGCAGCCACTCTTCTTAACCACAGCTGATAAACAAGCAAGGGAAGAGCCGTGACCAGCATAAAAACAAACATCGCGTGGGCGACAAAAGTGAACTTTTCCCAAGTAACAACTAGCAAGTAGATCGCTGGGATAAACGCTAAGGAGTCAACCAACATATACCAGCGTTGCTTGGTTCGCTCGCTGCTTAAACTGGCTTTTACTTCCGAGAGGTTGATAGTCGTAACTGGCTGAGCTTGCCATAGCGCAGAAAGGCCATCATTTTGCGCATCGTCTACTGATACGGGCGGGTTCGTTTGATTCTCTTTATCTGAATTATGCATGCGGTTGCTCCTGCATGATACTTTGCTTGGCGCGCTTTAATATCACACCAACATGATTTTTAGTCAGACCACAGACGTCTGCAATTTCATTGTAACTTAAGCCTTCAAGAGAAAGCGTTAGCACTTGTCTTGACTGCAATGGAAGTGCCCGTACCGCGCGAAGTAGGCGTTCTAATGACTGGTGTTGACTAGACATTTCCTCTGGTGAATGGGTAGTACTCGCGAACCCGTCAGAGCCCAAATCATCGTGGTCATATTGATGGGTATCGAGACGCTTCACTTGATTTGCTACGTGAGTAACTGCGCGGTTATGAGCTATCTTCAAAATATAGGTTTTCACGCTGCTATCGCCCTTAAAACGTGACAGCCCCTGCCAAACGGCAATAGCAATTTCTTGCAATAATTCTTGCTGCATCGCTTCGTTTGCTTCATAGCTGTTGGCTACACGGCTCAATATTGCCCCGTATTGCGCAAAAACATCTTCAAAACCCTGCCCCAACGTCACATCCCTAATCACAAAAACTGTTGTTATTTTATTGTGTTACTTCTATCAGTCTGCCCCCACGAATTTTTATTACAAACTTTTTTCGTCAATACTGTAATTTTTTTAAGCAGCAAACGACTAGTTAAAACAGTAAGTGCAGTAACGTGCGTTTAGGGCATTTTCCCTAAAAGCTTTCAACCTTGAAATTTGGATTAGGAA
The DNA here is from genome assembly GCF_013113925.1 of Alteromonas sp. 07-89-2. Classification (NCBI taxonomy): domain Bacteria; kingdom Pseudomonadati; phylum Pseudomonadota; class Gammaproteobacteria; order Alteromonadales; family Alteromonadaceae; genus Alteromonas; species Alteromonas sp. 07-89-2. The sequence continues at coordinate 29,539 of NZ_VTYM01000006.1, forward strand.
AAAATTATGTCTACGTTAAGTATAGTTTTGTTAATTGGCAGCCTGACGTCGCTTGTGCTTTTGGCAAGCTACTTAGACGCAAAATTTCAGTGGCGACTAAACGACTGGATGAACGGCGAGTGCAGCAACCCGTTCGTTAAAAGCGTGACCGACAAACAGCAGCAGCGTTTAGAGGAAAAAGATGCGCAGATTGAAGCTTTGATGGCGCGAATCGAAACCCTTGAAACCATTGTTACCGAGCCTGCTTACGAACTGAATAAGAAAATCAACGCGCTCAAATAAACGGTTTTACCAGCTCCTAGCTCGACACCGGTGGGCGACGCATAAAGCGGGGAATTTTTCCCATTGCAATGGCGTTGCCTACCAGCACAATGACCACCCCAACCACAGATAAAACGCTCCAGGTATAGCCTTCGAAAAAGGTGGAAATAACCAGTGCAACCATGGGGTATACCAAGACCACATATGCAGCCTTGTCAGCGCCCATTTGCTTTAACAGTTTCATGTACGCGCCAAACGCAAACACAGAGCCAAAGATAGCCAGATAAAGCAGCGACAGATAGAACTCGGGTTGGGTAGGAATGACCAACTTACCCGGCATTGCCAGTGAGGTGATGAAAAGCAGCACCATGGCATAGCTCATGGCATAGAAGTTCATTTGGATAACAGGCGTACCCGAGGTCAAAATACGCTCGGAGATAACGTTACCTGTTGAGGCGCAGAAAAAGCTGACAAACGCTATAGCGAGGCCGGTAGCAAGCGCCGCATCCATGGAGACTTTGGAAAACTCCGGCACAAACAAACACACAATGCCCAGCAAGCCAAATGTAGCACCTATAACCACTTCTTTTCTTATAGGCTCTTTAAGCCACCATCGCCGAAGCACAACATTAATGTAGATAATACAAGAACTCATAAGGGCTAACAGCGCGCTAATTATGTGCGCTTGCGCCATATACAGCAGCGTGTAATTTAAGCTGTATAAAAAGAGACCGACTGCGGCCATTTTCACATGAACATGTACCGGTAGCTTAAGCGGCAAACGCCTAATAACACAGTAAATCCCTAAACAGGCCGACGCCAATAAATAACGCAGCGCAATGGCAAACGTTTCAGAGGTATGCCCTATTTGGTAAGTGATGGCTATCCATGTTGAGCCCCAAATCAGGCAGCACAGAGCAAATAAGGTTGCGTTATTCATAGCGGTGTTCTAGCCCTGGGAAGCTGATAAACAAGAAGATAAATGGGCAGATAAATGGTCAATAGCACTATCGAGCAGTTTTTGCCTAGCGCCATTACCAATCCACGCATTATGCGGCGTTACCAGCAAGTTAGGTAGTGCCTCTTTAAGCAATATATGATCAACAGGCGGAGGCTCGACACTTAATACATCTAATCCCGCGCCACCAATTTGATTGTTTTTAAGCGCATGATAGAGTGCCTCCTCATCAATCAAACCGCCGCGAGCCGTATTAATGAGAAAAGCGGTTGGCTTCATCAGCGACAACGTCTTGGCATTAATCAGCTTATCGGTGGCTTCAGTAAGCGGGCAATGAAGACTTGCCACATCGGCATTTGGTAAAAGCGATGCAAGACTTGGACGAGGGTCGTCTTGTTTACCTGGGCGAGCAGCGATACTCACCTGCATACCCATAGCCTTAAACAATGCCTCTACACGCTTGCCAAGCTCGCCATGCCCAACAATTACCGCATGCTTACCCGCCAATTCCACCACGGGATGATTGAGTAAGCAGAAATGAGAAGATGCAGACCATGCTTGGTTGCGCATATCGCGCTGATACGTCACAAAATTGGTGGCCAAATTTAGTGCCAAGGTCAACGTATGTTGAGCGACGCTGTCTGTGCCGTAGCCCTCTACATTTTGAACGGTAATACCAGCCTGTTCGCAGTAGTCACGGTCGATATTGTTCATGCCAGTCGCAGTTACACCAATATAGCGCAGCTGACTGGCCTGCTGTAAATCTTTGGCTTGTAGCACGACTTTGTTAACCAGCACAGCATCGGCATTTTTAATGCGCTCGGCAACGTCTTCGGCTTGAGTTTGTTGATGAAGCGTAATCGCGGCGTCGAAATTTTTTTGTACGTCATCGAGTGACGAGGTATCAAGACTGGGCAAATCCATGGTTTCGGCGTCCAGAAAAACAACCTGCTTTTGTTTGCCGTTGCTCATCGCTTGTGATGCATTGTGTTTCGTCATTTTTGCCATGCTCTACATTACTTCCACAATCGACTCTAACGCTGTTTTCACATTAACAGGAATAGGAATGGCCTTGTCGGTTTTTCTATCTACAAACACATGCACAAATTGGCCATGAGCCACGCGTCGCTTATTCTCTCCGGCATAAACCGATAGACCATAAGTCACTGAACTTCTTCCAATTTTGATAACGCGCAAGCCTACAAAAATGTCTTCAGGGTAGGCTGCCGGAGCAATGTACTGACACTGACTGCTTACCACATACGCCACGGATTGCCCGTTGTGTATATCTAGCCCACCTTCTTCAATTAAAAAACGGTTTACCGCGGTATCAAAGAAACCATAGTACACAACATTGTTGATATGTCCGTACGCATCATTGTCTTGCCAACGCGTGGCGATAGTGACTTTGTAAGGGTAGTCGGCAAGTGTAGGTGTGATATCAGTCATGATCGTCCCTTAGTGAATAAATGTATCGCTTTGTTGTTGGCGCAAATAATGGAAATCGATGAACGACTAACGCCAATTAATGTTTAATGTGCGGTAGTCTATTGCAGCGATTCTTTTGAGTAGCGCTATGAGTAAAGCACCATATCGTCACGGTGAATGGCAACATCCGTTGTTTCATAACCTAACACACTGGCAATTTCTTTCGACTTTTTCCCTTTTATAAGCGTTAAGTCTTTTGCGTTATACAGGCAAAGCCCCTTGGCAATAACTTCGCCTTGGCACACCACTTCAACAGCATCGCCTTGTTCAAACAAACCGACGACATCAACAATACCCGATGGCAGTAATGACGCGCCTTTTCGCACTAACGCCTCTTTCGCACCGCTATCAACGTCTATTCTGCCAGCGGTTTTAAGAGTATGGGTAAGCCACAGTCTGCGCGCGCTGGCGGGAGTGCTACTAGCATTGAATAGGGTTCCCGGCACTTTACCTTCAAGTAATGCATCGAAGGTTTCGCCTTTTCGCCCGTTTACAATAAGAGTTTGAATACCGCTACTGGTGCACTTATCTGCCGCTTCAATTTTTGTGCGCATGCCGCCAGTTCCTACCGCAGTTCCAGCGCCGCCGGCAAGGCCGTAAATAGTGCTGTCTATTTTATCTACCTGTGGAATGAGTGTGGCGCTGGCGTCTTTTCTTGGGTCTGCGGTAAATAAACCGTCGATATCTGAGCAGATAATGAGGGTGTCTGCTTGGGCGACCAGGGCAGTGTAAGCACCCAAGTTATCGTTATCACCCACTTTGAGTTCGTTGACAGCTACGGTGTCGTTTTCATTCACAATAGGTAACGCATTGTGATTCAAAATTTCGCGCAAGGTATTTTTAATATTTACGTAGCGGGTTCTATCGCGTAGATCATCCGCCGTTAACAATACTTGTGCACAGGGAAAGTCGAAAAAGCGCTGCCAGTTGGCCATCATTAAATTCTGGCCAATCGCAGCCATGGCTTGTTTTTCTGCAATAGATGCGTTGTGACGAACCTTCACTTTGCTGCGGCCCGCGGCAACACTGCCAGAAGAGACAAGAATAATTTCTTTGCCAGCTTCGCGACTAGCAGTAATAAATCGAGCAAGAGACAGTAAATAACGCCCACTACACTCATTGCCTTCAGGAGCAATAAGCGCACTGCCAACTTTTATAACGGCACGTTGCCAATTAAAACGGTTCATAGGGGGAAGAAAAAAGAAAACAAGAGCTTAAGAATACGACAGTTAAAGCGCGAAACAAAACGATCTGTTACAGTTTTTTTGCGTTAAAACATGGTTAGTTTACGGTCAAAAAATTGGATTGTGACAGGCATACTTATATACTAGGCGGTGTTATCTTATAACAATTCTAACTTACAAGTTGCAAGGAACCTGCATGAGCACCGCAAAACGACACTTTTTCTGGCTAGCGCCAGTGTTGTCTATGCTGATTTCTCTTCCTAGTACCGCCGCTATTAAACAAACTAAAGGCGATTTCGAAGATAAATTCCGTCAGCTGGACGAAGTTCTTCCTACTCCAAACGTATACCGTAACGCCGCTGGTGAGCCAGGCCACCAATATTGGCAACAACAAGTAGATTACGATATTGACGTAAAGCTACTTGAAGACAAACGCCGCATTGAAGCAAGCGAAACCATTACTTACCACAACAACGCGCCAGACACGCTTAAGTACTTGTGGATCCAGCTTGACCAAAACAAATTCCGCGACGATTCAATGTCTGCGCTTACTACCACGTTTGGCGGTATCGGTAACCGCGGGCCGGGTACGCAAGCTGCTAGCGGCGATGCGCCAGCTAAGCTAAGCATGGGAGCATTGCGCCGTCAGCAGTTTGTTGACGACAACGAGCTGGGCTATACCATTTCTCGAGTTGAAGACAAAGCGGGCAATGACTTACGTCACACAGTAGTTGGCACCTTAATGCGTGTTGACTTGGCTCAACCGTTGAAGCCAGGCAGCAAAGTTACGTTTGATATCGATTTTGCGTTTAACATTGTTGAAGAAGACGCTGTTTCAGCACGTGCAGGTTACGAGCATTTCCCAGATGACGAACGTGAAGGCGGTAACGACATCTTCTTGCTAGCACAGTGGTTCCCTCGTCTAGCGGCTTACACCGACTACGAAGCATGGACCAATAAAGAGTTTATTGGCCGTGGCGAGTTCACGCTAGAGTTCGGTAACTACGAAGTAGATATTACGGTTCCGGCTGACCACATCGTATCGTCAACGGGTGTGCTTCAAAACCCGAAAGACGTGTTAACTAAAACACAGCGCGACCGTCTGAAAAAGGCAGAAAAAGCTGACCGTATCGTATTCATTGTTTCACCAGAAGAAGCAATTGAGAACGAAAAAGAAGGCACGACTAAGCTTAAAACCTGGACCTTTAAGGCAGAAAACGTACGTGACTTTGCATGGGCCTCTTCGCGTAAATTTGCGTGGGATGCGCGTGGTTATCAGCAAGGCGGTGACACTCAACCATTGGTAATGGCCATGTCTTTCTACCCGAAAGAAGGTGGCGAGCTATGGCAGAAGTATTCTACAGAATCAATCATCCACACCATGGATGTTTATAGCCGCTTTAGCTTCGATTACCCATACCCAGTAGCCCAATCAGTAAATGGTCCAGTTGGCGGCATGGAATACCCCATGATCACCTTCAACGGCCCGCGTACAGAGCTTCGTGACGATGGTTCACGCACGTACTCGCTTGCTGAGAAACGTTTCCTTATTGGCGTGGTTATTCACGAAGTAGGTCATATCTATTTCCCTATGACAGTTAACTCTGACGAGCGCCAGTGGACATGGATGGATGAAGGTCTGAACAGCTTCCTAGACGGCGTTGCCGGTCGCGAGTGGGATCCTACGATCCCTTGGGGCGTTGAGCCACGTGATATCACTGGCTATATGAAGTCTCAGACGCAAGTGCCAATTATGACCCAGTCTGACTCAGTACTTCGCCTTGGCCCAAATGCCTATACCAAGCCTGCAGTAGCACTTAATATTCTTCGCGAAACTATTCTTGGCCGTGAGCTGTTTGACTTCGCGTTTAAAGAGTACGCGCAGCGTTGGATGTTTAAACGTCCTACACCATCAGATTTCTTCCGTACTATGGAAGAGGCGTCAGGCGTTGACCTAGACTGGTTCTGGCGTGGTTGGTTTTACACCACAGACCATGTAGATATTAGCCTAGACAGCGTATACAAGCTTCGTTTAGACACTGAAGATCCAGATATCGATTTTGCTCGCGAGCGCGAAGCAGAAATGGAAAAACCGAAGTCACTTACCGACCTTCGTAATAAAGAAGAAGGCAAAAAGCTTTGGGTAGATCGCTTTGAAGATATCAGTGACTTCTACGACGAAAACGATCGTTACACCGTAACTAACAAAGAGCGCAACAAGTACAAGAAATTCTTGAAAGATCTTGAGCCTTGGGAGCGTAAAGCGTTTGAGCGTGCGGTGAAAGAAGACAAAAACTACTACGTGCTAGATTTCAGCAACAAGGGTGGGTTGGTGATGCCAATCATTCTTGAGCTAACGTTTGAAGACGGCACAAAAGAAGAAATGCGTATTCCTGCGGAAATCTGGCGTCGTACACCTAAAGCGGTAAGCAAGCTTATTGTTACCGACAAAGACAAAGAGCTGGTAAGCGTGACGGTTGACCCGCATTGGGAAACAGCAGACGTAGATGTGGAAAACAACCACTACCCCCGTCGTATTATTCCTTCGCGTATTGAAGCGTACAAGAATAAGCCGCGTAACACTTACGAGTACCGCGACCTGATGCACGACTCAAAGACCGAGCTAAAAACCGACGACGAGGACAAAGATGACGAATAAGTTATCTTTGACCCGCTTGCAGCAGAGCGCGCATGCTCTGCTTGCAAGCGTAAGTGCATTCGCAATTACGGCTGCGCTATTAGTTAGCGCAATGTCGTACAGCACTGCAGCCCAAGCGCATCAAATAAAAGCCGCAATTACCACGGTACTGTTTAATCCTAGAACAGAAAATATTGAGGTGATGCACCGCTTTAATTTGCACGACGCTGAACACGCGGTTAAGGCGTTGTTCGACAAGCACGCAGATATTATGGACGACATAGAACCGCAGCAACAATTCGCTGATTACGTCGCCCACCACTTTGCGATTTTAAATGCGGCAGGCGAGCCATTAGAGCTTACCGATGTAGGTTTTGAAGTTGAAGGGAAACACTTTTGGGTTTATCAGGAAACTGCTGAACCGCCTGTGCTTGAAGGCATTAAAATTCGCCACGATGCATTGCGTGACTTGTGGCCGAAACAGGTGAATACGCTAAATGTAGAAGGCAAGGGTGATATCAAAACCCTGACCTTTGCTGATAGCGTAAATTTGCTGGAAGTAAGCTTCAAAAGCCAAAATAGCGACCATCACTAATACCTAACGGTATAAGTTTGTGAAAGCCCACCCGCATTCCTTGTCAAACGGCAGTGATTGCGGGTGGGCTTTTTTGTTTACGTGCTTCACGGTGTTCTTATAGATAATGTATGCCTACCTCAGCCTTTGCCCCTCTAATTCGAGCGCCGCATTCGAATAGGGAAAATCCTAAAACACGTTTTCTAATTGTCGTGTGAGACCGAAGTCGTATAGTCATCTTGGCATGCATGCTCTACCTTAATTATGGATAAACAGTTACTAAATTCAGTTAATGAGGTACATCATGACCCATAGCGCTGCATCACCGTTGCCTTCACAGGTCAAGAAACCCCAATCAAGAAGTGAGCGTAGTGCACGAAAACTACGTGCATCCAAAGCAGCTCAGTGCGCTGTTCAAGCAGAAGATGCGCAGCAAATGCAAGATGCCGATGCAAAGAACGTCAAACAAAACAATGCGTTCGCTGATAAGAAAAATATCATGTGGGTGCTGTTAAGTGGCGCAATGGCGCTAACCTTTGTCGTCATGCTGTTTTTGCCAGATACAGGGATGGGCGGCGGCCTTGTTTCCACCTATTCTGCCATGCTTTGGTGTGGCTTTTTTGGTGCAGCACTTTGGCGTTATAGAGCGACAAGTGGCTGGGCTGGGTTTGCTTATGGAAGCGTTGTTGGACTAGTGATTCAATTTATTTCACAGATAATCTAGTACACAGTGTTTATACAATTGCCTTATGCAACTCGCCTAGTAAGAAACCGTTGAGCGACTAGGAACGGCAAGTACACATTTCTTTTAAGTACATTATGGGCAACCTAAACGCGGCTTTTAAATAAGACTTCTGTTTAAACAGCTGTCTTATCCGTTGATCGCCCTGTTAGCAACCTCACTTCCTAAACATTAAGTCCTGTTGATCTTTGATGTACAGCAATGGTCAACAGATCCTCAATGACTTTTGGCTGGAAACCCGATCCAGACGTTTTGTCCGACAGTATAATTTATAAACTCTAGTTACTTTTTTAGGTTATGTTTAGACAATAACAAACCAAACGTTACCTTTCGCCTTTAATAAAACTGAGTGAGCCTATGGCAGAGAAGCCCAATAAATCCGCTGAGTCACCAACCCGCTCTAGTAGAGCGGTACCGTCGTCGCGTTTATCGCGCATAGGCCGCTTGGGCTCACTGGCAGGTAGAATTGCAGGTAACGTAGTATCACAAGGTGCAGGACAACTGTTAAAGGGCGAGAAGCCCGCGTTGTCTTCGCTGCTCTTAACGCCCAAAAACATTTCAAACATTGCAGATCAGCTTGCCAGTATGCGTGGTGCAGCTATGAAGCTCGGGCAGCTTATTTCAATGGATGCAGGAGATTTTCTTCCCGAAGAGCTCGCGGTAATTTTAGGGCGATTACGGGACGACGCTGACCCGATGCCAAAAGACCAGCTAATTGCCACGCTGAATCAGTCTTGGGGCGAAAAATGGCAAGATGACTTACTTTACTTTTCCTTTGCCCCTATAGCTGCGGCCTCTATTGGCCAGGTGCATAAAGTCATTACGATGGACGGTCGGATGTTAGCAGTAAAAGTGCAGTATCCTGGCGTGAAAAAAAGCATAGATAGCGATGTAGACAACGTAGCTACACTTATAAAACTTACTGGCTTGGTACCCAAATCATTAGATATCAACCCGCTTTTACAAGAGGCTAAAGCACAGCTTCACCAAGAAGCTGATTATGTGCGAGAAGCTGACATGCTCAACCGTTATCGCGCGCTGGTTGAAAGCACCGACATCCAAAGCAAGGGGAGCAAGGCTTTTGTCATTCCGCAAACCTTTGCTCCCCTTACCACCAGTACAGTGTTAGCGATGGATTTCATAGAGGCGCAAGACTTAGATGCGCTATTAAACGAGCCTCAGGACGTCCGAGATGCCGTGATGACGGCGCTAATGACTTTATTTTTTAATGAAATTTTTCATTTTAAGCTGCTGCAGAGCGACCCTAACTTAGCCAACTACCAGTTTAAACCCGATACAAAAGAAATCGTTCTGTTAGATTTTGGTGCTACACGGGATGTGCCTGACGCCATTTCAGCCCAGTATCAGGCGTTACTCAACAGCGCCGCAGCCAACGATAGAGCGATGATGCAGCAAGCCGCGTTTCGCATAGGATTAATTGACGAAAGCCACTCTCAAACGCAAGTCGACGCCGTCATAAACATTGGAATGGAGGCGTGTGAAGCGATTCGCTGCGAGGGCGCTTATGACTTTGGACAAAGCGATCTTATTGCAAGGCTCCACGAAAAGGGAATGGCGCTGACTATGGAGCACAATTTTTGGCATACGCCGCCAGTAGATGCCCTGTTTATACACAGGAAGCTAGGTGGCTTATTTCTGTTGGCTAAACGATTGAAAGCTAAAGTAGATATGCGAAAGGCTGCAGGTACATGGCTGAATCTATAACCTGCACTTCGTTGGTGTGTTAAGCGAATAAGAAACTACTTATTACGCAGCTTATATATCGTTTAAATCGGTTTTGCGGTGCTGTGCCATGTTTTACTGTGAAAACGTTGCTCTGCGACCTTACAGACCTCAAATAGGATCCACTTCAAAAAGCCTACAGCACTCGCACAACAATCTAGTAAGGCAAATCCATGCTGAACGGTAACGCCATCCGTTCTGCACTTTTTGGCGGGTTGCCAATCATTTCATCGTAAGGCGTATCGTGCTTCATTACCGCCTGGCGAACATGACAATGCGCGAAAGCTTCGCGAATGTGGCCGGCACTAAAAAAACGCATGGGCTTATCTTTGTTGTCGTAAAGCATGCCACTTTGACTGCCGATAGTGAGATAAACCAGGTAAACATTCATCTCATACGACTGAACTTCCAGATAATCTATCGCGGTAGGCGACTCTTCAATATCTCGAAAATAGAACTTCTGCATTTTTCTACCTCATGAACCAAGTATGCACCTTGCACGCCCTATATTCTTATTTAATGACGGAAGTTAGGACGAAAAAGCAGATTATATACGTTAGGCAAGGTGCTCAGGTTCATTAGATAGAGCTAGCGGAGGTCGGTGGTTTTTAAACCGTACTGCATTTGCCAACACCAGCAAGGATGCAAGAGAGCAGGCACTGTATAGGAACGCCGCCGTACCCATTCCAGAAGCAATCCATAGTAATGGAAATACCAGCAACCTAGGGCCTTCAACAGCTAAAGCGACTTTCGCTTTAGACAGTATAAAGCCATTTTGTATACTCATAACAATGACAGTCGCTACAGCAATGATCTGATGCTTGGTTGGCAAGTTATTGATATTTAGAAGGAGATAAAGCATTACTCCCAGCATGATTAGATGCTGCATAACACTGTAGCGTTTTACTGCTCGGTGTAATTTGGGGTGATACTGTCTAAACTTACTCACGCTAATTATCCTATAAGGGCACATTTAAGTTGAAACGGGGTCATGGGGCTCGAAATATTCATTAATTATTATAGATAACAACGAGCTAGCATTTGCTTTTCAATGACTAATCAACACATTAGTACACAAACCCAATTTGTTAAACATTTGTTTTAAAATTATTTTTACATTTACATAAAATCGAATGTGAATGAGAAGAAAAAATGAGGGTTTTCCACTAAATTTGTATAAAAAGAAATCGGAAAGTGACTTTTTTACGTTAAAAAGTGTTCAAAATAAGGAATTTACAATCTAAGGGAACATTTCTCTTGATTGATTTTCTAAATTTGGGTGTTATCTCTGGTAGTATTACCAAAAGGATAGTTTTGTAGCGGAGTCATTATGAGCGAATCGTCGGAAAAGAAATCGTCAGGCCCACACTTTATCATTGTAGGCATCCTTCTTGTTGTTATTCTGGCTGTTGTGTTTTGGCCCAGCGACGATGAGCCTGAGCCAGTAGTTACTCCTGAGCCCGAAGTGACTGAACCTGAAGTGACTACGCCAGAAGAGCCTGAAGTATTTGAGCCTACTCAGCCAGCTCCAACAGTAGAGCTTGAGGAAAAAGACGAGGTTGAGCCGCTTCCAGAGCCAGTTGAACCAGAACCGGAACCTCTGGATACCAGCGATCCTGCTGTGAAAGCTTCACTTATTGAGAGTTCGTCTGCGAGCGAAGAAACCGTTAACCGCATGCTGGTTGATGAAGGTCTAATTCAACGCTTTGTGGTGTCGGTTACGAATCTAGCAAATGATGAAATGGCGCCTAATCACCAGTTACTAACGCCACCTGAGCAGAACTTCCGCGTATACTCTCAAGCAGGCAAGCAATGGATTGATGCAGCAAGCTATAAACGTTATACACCATACGTAGATATGTTGGAGTCATTCAATAACGAAGCACTGCTTAACATATACGGTATTTATAAAGACGACATTCAGGCGAAGTACGCCGAAATTGGAAGCCCTGACCAAGACTTCAACAGCGTATTGCTAGAAGCGATTGATCAGCTTCTTGATACACCTGAAGTGCCGGTTCCTGTAGAGGTTTACACCGACTCGGTCGCCTACAAGTATGCTGATGATCGTCTAGAGAGTTTAAACGAGCCACAGAAACAACTTCTTCGTACTGGCCCAGATAACATGCGTCGCATAAAGGCAAAGCTACGCGAACTAAAAGTATTGGTTGAAGAGCGTGGATCTAACTAGATTTCAACAGCAGCTTAAGGGCACGTCGTCAAAAGCGCGCCCTTTACCTCCTGTTGAGCAATGGAACCCCGATTTTTGCGGTGACATCAATCTAACTATAGCGCTTGATGGAAGATGGTTTTATGAAGGCAGTCCTATTGGGCGCGCAAGCTTGGTTCAGCTTTTTGCTTCGGTGTTAAAGCGGGAAGGTGACAAGTACTTCTTAGTTACTCCCGTAGAGAAAGTAGGCATTACCGTTGAAGATGCACCTTTTCTTGTAACTCAATGGCATAGGGAAGAGGGTGAATCAGCGAGTGACAACACCTATGTGTTTACCACCCAAACAGGCGACATTATAAGGTTAGAGCGTTCTGATCAGCTCGAACTTCGCGTTCCGCCTAAAGCCATACAAGATCCAGAGGCAACGCCCATTCCCTACCTATGCGTTCGCAGAAACTTGTGGGCAAGGCTACATCAAAATGCCTATTATCAACTGCTTGAACAAGCTGATGAAAAACCGGATGAAGCCGGCACGCAATTTAGTATTCAGTCAAACGGCATCACCTTTATTTTAGGTGAAGTAAGCAACTAGCCTACTTTGTTGCTTCTGTCTCTTCGAGCATATCAACACGTAATTCATCTTCAATAAAGCACCGTTAACAGCGCTTTGTTTTGCGTTATACCTCTGACTGCATTACATTCGATATAGTCTATAAAACAATCAACAAGAAGACCTATATCATGAACAAGCCTCTGATTACGCTGGCTGTTGCCAGTGCCTTACTCTCATCGCCCTTTTCCACTGTAGCCGACACGCTGATTCATGCAGGAAAAGTGTTTACTGGCACATCAAACTCTCTTCAGGAAAATGTGACTATTGTTGTTGAAGACAACAAGATCAAAGCGGTAAAAAAGGGGTTTGCTGAAGCCCAAGAAGGCGATACTGTCATCGACTTGAAGACGTCAACCGTTATGCCAGGTCTGATGGACATGCATGTTCATTTGTCTTCTCAACATGGTGGTCCACAAACGTATCTGGAGCGCTTTTCACTAAATGAAGCCGACTATGCATTACGGGCAGCGAACTACGCTAAGATTACGTTAGATTCGGGCTTCACCACGGTTCGCAACTTAGGGGATGGCTACAACGAAACCGTTGCGCTAAGGAACGCTATTAGTAAAGGCTATGCAACAGGCCCGCGTATTTATACCGTTGCTAAATCTATTGCTACTACAGGCGGACATGCCGACCCAAGTAACGGCTTATCTCATTTACTTCGCCCGGATGTAGGCCCCAAGCAAGGAGTGGTTAATGGCGAAGCTGAAGCGCGAGAGGCAGTAAGGACTCGTTACCAAGATGGCGCGGACTTGATCAAAATTACGGCAACCGGCGGTGTATTAAGCGTTGCCAAAAGCGGCCAAAACCCGCAGTTCATGACCGATGAACTAGAAGCAATTGTTGAAACGGCAAAAGACTACGGTATGACAGTAGCAGTGCATGCTCATGGGAAAGAAGGCATGAAGCGGGCTATTGAAGCCGGTGTAGACTCTATTGAGCACGGCACTTATATGGACGACGAAATTCGCACATTAATGAAGAAGCACGGCACCTACTATGTGCCAACAATACTGGCAGGAAAGTTCGTAGCAGACAAAGCCAAAATTGATGGTTTCTTTCCAGAGTTAGTACGCCCGAAAGCTGCCGCTATCGGCCCGCTTATCCAAAATACGTTTGAACAAGCGCATAAAGCAGGCGTAAAAATTGCTTTTGGTACAGACAGTGGTGTATCAGCCCACGGCGACAATGCGCAAGAGTTCTCTTTAATGGTTGAAGCGGGTATGAAACCTGCTGACGCTCTGCTTAGTGCTACCGTGAATAGCGCGAGCTTACTAGGCATAAGCGATATTCTAGGCACCCTTGAAGAAGGAAAACTGGCTGACATTGTCGCGGTTCAAGGCAACCCGCTTGACGATATATCGCTTATGGAAAGCGTGTCTTTTGTCATGAAAGACGGAGTTGTTTACAAGCAGTAGAGAAAAATAGAGTGGTAGAGATTACATGGAACTAGGTAAAAAGGTTAAGCACAAAACCAAAAAGCTTGTCGATTCTAAGCATATGTTAAAGGGCATCACTTTTGCCTCATTTTTAGAATCAACCATTGTTCCTATACCACTAGAAGCCGTAATGGTGCCACTAATGCAAGCAAGACGGGAGTCGCTTTGGCAAATTGCATTAATGGCCACCATAGGCTGTGTGATTGGCGCAGTCTTCGGTTATACCCTTGGTTACTACCTCTTCGATATGATTGGTCAGTGGCTTATAGATACGTTTTTTAGCCAAGACCAATTCGACAATGTAAAACAGCAGATGCAAAACCAAGGTTTTTGGTTCGTAATGACCTTAGGTATTGCCCCTATTCCTTTTCAGGTTGCGATGCTCGCAGCAGGTGCAACCCAATACTCACTTCCGCTTTTTCTTTTAGCTACTGTTATTGCACGTTCAATTCGCTATTTCGGACTCGCAGCCGTGGTCTATTACGCAGGAGACAAAGCTGAGCAGCTCATTAAGCGCTACAAAATGAAAGCGGTTATTGCTATCACAGTTGCAGTGCTTCTTTTATGGTGGCTTTCAAATTTAATCAGCCAATAAGCTTGCCTGTACTAGTGACTCAAAGAACTTAATAGTGCGCGACAAACGATGCCGTTGGTTCACGACAATGTAAATATCAAATCAACCCAATAGATTTTTTGAACTTTACATTTGATAATGATTCTTATTTGCACTAATGTAATAAAAAACAGGAGGTGTTTATATGAATGTTCAGCGGCTATGCCCAGTTTACAGAAAGTGGCTACAGCTAAACCCTTCAAGCGCACGAGAGCATCGCTATGCTATGCAAGCGCAGACGCAGCAAGCCCATCAACAGGGCAAATTGGATTATGCCCGTGAGTTGGGTTATCAAACCTTTGAAGCGGCTAAAGCTATTCTCAACGCGCTACAGCCCATATCCTCTCAAAAAGTGAACGCTGTGCAAGAAGACGTACTCGCGTTTGGCACTATGGGCATGTACTTATCTTATTTGCTAGCTCAAGAGCACAAAAAACAAGAGTCTCATGCAATTTTGCAGGAGTGCCAACAGCAGTTAATTGCCATATTACCTTTGCATGCCACTAATCCGTCTGTATGTAAGCTGATAGCCGCCATTCAGCACACGGTTGAGCAAACCTATGAACCTCAAATTAGAAGGCAGCTCGCGTCTGCTGCCTTGCATTAAATCAAACAGTTGAAGGAGCGAATGATGATGTCGAAACAAATCTCAAACGAAGACGGCTTTGTCTCTTTAAGCGTAAGAGCATCTGTACTTCAAGAGATGCTTAAAGGTGAAGTTCTCCACATGACAGACGTTCACTGCAATTGTGCGCATAGCAAACGTACGCTTCAAAGCTTGCTTTTACAAGCCGTTGCAGACAGTTCAGAACGTTAATCTGAAACGCTAGCTTGTAAGCGCAGAATACAGACAGGCGCAAAACGGAACATAACTTGATACAGGATAAGTCACTATATCGTTTTTGTTTTGCAATTAAGCTATGAGAGGGCACCGTGGAACTTTCGTCTAAATGGAAAGAGATAACCGCTAGAGCGGGATATAGCGCTAAAACAGTCATGTACGTTATGCTTGGTGTCTTCATTCTTACATCTGTATTTACAGCGCTAAACCGTGAAAAAGCCTCTCAGTCCAATGTCTTTATTACACTTAAAGAGCAACCACTCGGGCAAATTTTTCTAGGAGTTCTTGTTTTCGGCCTAGTGTGTTATGCCTGCTGGCGTTGGCTACAGATTTTTATTACCGACAAATCAGACGACGACAGTTTGTTCGTTCACATTATAAATAAGCTGTTCTTCTTTATATCAGGCGCGTTCTATTTTGTTGCTGCTTACGCAGGGGGTAAAACGTTATTAGAAGTACAAAGTAGCTCTTCATCCCAAGGTAGTGGAAAGAAGGTGAGTGAATTTCTAATGCAATACGAATGGGGGCTATTGCTTGTGGCCGCAATCGGGCTTTGCATCATTATATTTGCCGTTGTCCAGTTCAAACATGCTTACACTGCAGACTTTTTACAGAAGTTTTCACTACACGCTTTAAATCAACGTATTAGCAAGAGTGTGAAAATAACTGGTCGCCTAGGGTATACCGCAAGAGGGATCGTTTATTCCTTAGTAGGTGGTTTTTTTATTCTTGCCGCCATATTAAGTAACCCATCGCAAGCAGGTGGATTACAAAAAGCACTAGAAACTTTAATGAAGCAGCCCTTCGGCCCTTATCTCATTGCCGCCGTAGGCGCAGGCTTTGTTATGTTCGGTCTTTATTGTGCGCTAGAAGCAAAATACAGAAAGGTAAAGTAGAAACTTAAATGAAAGGCGCTAACAGCCTAAATTTGAAAGATAAAAAGGCGCTCAAGCGCGCCCTTTCTTAATTACGTATTGGTAAGGCATGGTCTCGGTTTGAGACGCAACCAGCGTGTGGTCCATAAAGCGGCAAAAGCTAGGAATATCTCTGGCCGTTGAGGGATCGTCAGCCGTGACCGATAAAGTTTCCCCATCGGCCAGCTTTCGAATATTCAGACGCACCATCATTACTGGCTCTGGGCAACGCAATCCTAGCGCATCTAAATGCTGACTAGCCGCGCTAAATGCGCTGTCAAAATCAGATGCCATAATTTTCACGATAGGTGTTAATGGCCCTGATTTCGCTATCAAACCCGCCTTTCTCGGTCAGATAAGCCACGACGTCGGCAAGCGATACAATAGAGATAACCTGAGTGCCAAAATCGCGCTCGACCTCTTGAATAGCTGACAGTTCGCCATTACCGCGCTCTTGTCTGTCTAGCGCAATCAGCACGCCAGACAAGCTAGCCTGCTGCTGCTCGATTAAGGTCATTGATTCGCGAATAGCCGTACCCGCAGTGATCACGTCATCCACCAGCATAACCTTACCTTCTAGTGGGCTGCCAACTAGATTGCCGCCTTCACCGTGGGTTTTCGCTTCTTTGCGGTTGAAGCAATAAGGCACATCAAGGTCGTGGCTATCGGCCAATGCAACGGCTGTTGTTGTCGCAATAGGAATGCCCTTATAGGCTGGACCAAAAAGTACATCGAACGCAACGCCTGCGTCCATTAACGCATCAGCGTAAAAACGCCCCAACTTAGCCAAATCGCCACCGCGATTAAACAAGCCTGCATTGAAAAAGTACGGGCTAACGCGGCCTGACTTTAAAGTGAATTCGCCAAATTTCAGTACGCCACGTTCAATGGCAAACTCAATAAAATCACGCTGAAACGCTTTCATGATGACCTCTTAATTTCTAATTTACGCGTTGGTTCTAACTACGTGTCGATGACTCGCTTACGCTAGCGCCGCTTTTTGAATGTCGAACAATTCACGTAAACCGTGCTTACCAATTTTCAGCATCTCGTCAAGCTCTTCAAACGAGAACGGTTCGCCCTCTGCAGTACCTTGAACTTCAATCAGCTTGCCGGTTTCGGTCATTACGATGTTCATGTCTGTCTCTGCCTCAGAGTCTTCGGTGTACTCAAGGTCAGCGATTGGCGTACCTTCGTAAATACCTACTGAAAGGGCGGCAATCATATGTTTAAGCGGGTTAGTTTTGATAATGCCTTTTGCACGCATGTAAGTAAGTGCATCAACAAGAGCTACACACGCACCGGTGATTGACGCTGTGCGCGTACCGCCGTCGGCCTGAATAACGTCGCAGTCCAACGTTATGGTGTTTTCACCCAGAAGTTTCAAATCTACCGCTGCGCGTAGTGAACGCGCAATTAGACGCTGGATCTCTAACGTGCGGCCGCCTTGTTTACCGCGCGCAGCTTCACGGCCGCTTCGCGTATGGGTGGCACGTGGAAGCATGCTGTACTCAGCTGTAATCCAGCCTTTCCCTTGGCCCTTCATAAAGCGTGGCACACCTTCTTCTACCGTCGCATTACACAACACCTTAGTGTTACCAAACTCTACAAGAACAGAGCCTTCTGCGTGACAAGTGTATTGGCGAGTAATTGTAACAGGGCGAATTTGACTGGCGGTTCTGCCGCTTGGACGCATAGTGTTCTCCACAACGTAAGTGCTTAAAAAAGGGTAGCGTTTTATAGGTTTTATTGGCGATATGTGAATAGAAAGCCCAATTCGCGGTCAAAACCTATAAATTCGATGTAGCTACGAAATTGCGCCTAAGTATAACGCAATACTCGCGGCCGTTAAAAACGAACTTTACATGTTTGCTTATTGAATTACGTAAATGTGCGCTAATATACAAAATACAAGAAAACCTGCTGTAGATATTCACGTATACAACACGACGTTCGGGTTGTTTTTGCAGGCTTTCAGTTAAATTTAAAGGATATTTATGATTTACAGCATGACAGCGTTTGCGCGCGTAGAAACCAAAAAAGAGTGGGGCTCAGCCGTGTGGGAAATACGCTCGGTCAACCAACGCTTTTTAGAAACTTACTTTCGCCTGCCGGAACAGTTTCGCTCATTGGAGCCGGTTTTACGTGAACGATTCCGTAAAAAGCTTGCCCGAGGTAAGGTGGAATGTGCGCTTCGTTTTACCGCGAACGATGCTGCTGTAACTAAGCTAAGCTTGAACGAAGAGTTGGCTAAGCAAGTACTTCACGCCGCTGACTGGGTGCAATCCCATGGCCAATCCACGGGGGTTAACCCACTAGACGTTTTGCGCTGGCCTGGGGTAATTGCAGCGGAAGAAGCCGATATGGACGCCATCCACGCTGACGTAATGGCCGCGTTCGACCATGCACTTAACGATTTTATTAGTGCCCGCGCTACCGAAGGGGAAGCCCTTAAAGGTATGATTACGCAGCGCCTTGACGCTATAGAAGTGGAAGCTGAAAAAGTAGCCGCGCGTATGCCTGAAATCATGGTGTGGCAGCGAGAAAAAGTGCAAACCCGCTTTGAAGAAGCAAAGGTTGAACTTGATGCAGGCCGTTTTGAACAAGAAATGATCATGCTGGCGCAAAAAGTAGACGTGGCAGAAGAGTTAGATCGTCTAAATGCTCACGTTAAGGAAACCCGCAACATACTTAAAAAGGGTGGAGCAGTAGGCCGCCGTCTTGATTTCATGATGCAGGAGTTTAACCGCGAATCGAACACGTTAGGCTCAAAGTCTATCAGCACCGACATCACACAATCGGCGGTTGAACTTAAAGTCCTGATTGAGCAGATGCGCGAGCAAATTCAGAATATTGAGTAATTAAAAGCAGATTCAAACTCATTCAATAAATAACACCAAACCCAGCTTTCTAGCTGGGTTTGATACTTCTGTAGGTCGTTTGGTAGCTCGTCGGTTACGAGCTACTTGAGTCACTGTTGACGCGCTACCTGCCGCCAACATCTAACGCTTCTAATAACTCATCTCAGATACTGTGTTAAGAAGGCCTCGTGCGAGGGGAGTTTAGCTACGTGATTATCAACCTGCTGCTTTAATCCTGCCATAAACTGCTTAAGTGACTGCTCACTCATTTCATCGGCAACACGATGGTACTGGCTTGGTGTCATGCCCTGGCCCATCAATACTTGGGTCCAGGAATCAACACGGAAAATATCTCCGTCATCTAGAAACACGCGGCCAGACTCGGCAAATAAAGCCAATTTATGTTTAAGAGAAGACGGAATGTCCATGCGTTGACACTGCTGCCAAAAGGGGCTGTCCTCGCGCTGTGTCACCTTGTAATGCATAACAATAAAATCGAGTATGGCCGACATTTCGCTATCAAACTTATTATTGTATTCGTCGATTGCGCTTTGGGTGATGCCATCAAAAGGAAATAGGCGCATTAAGCGTATAAGGCCAGTCATGATTAGATGGATACTGGTCGACTCTAAAGGCTCAATAAAGCCACTGGATAGCCCTAGCGCTACGCAGTTTTTATTCCAACCACGCCTGCGTTTTCCAGGAGTAAAACGAATCACTCTCGGCTCATTAATGGGCGTGCCTGTCACCTGCGATTTAAGTGTATTGATGGCGTCTTCATCGCTCATAAATCGGCTACAAAATACCAATCCATTACCCATTCGCTCTTGAAGAGGTATTTGCCAGCGCCACCCCGCCTTATGGGCCACGCTTTTGGTGTATGGCACAGGTGGGGCTGTAAGCTCAGTTTGCATAGCTACCGCACTATCGCAGAAAAGATAGTGTCGCCAATCATCGTAACCGGTGTGAAGGGCTTGTTCAATAAGCAGCCCTTTAAAGCCTGTACAGTCTATGAAAAAGTCGCCATCTATGACTTCATCGCTTGCTAATCGAAGGGACTGGATGTTGCCTGATTGCGGGCATACTACGACCTCTTCTATGTCTCCTTCCTTGTGAGTTACCCCAGCATCACACGCTAAAGACTTTAAAAATCGACCGTAGGCAACAGCATCAAAATGATAGGCAAAGTTAAGCGGCATGGCTTCTGATGTGGCGAACTTGCTCTGTTTAGCGGCAATAAGTTCCGGGCAATAATCACCAAATTCACCACCAAATCCGTATTCTTTAGCCCTCAGCCAAAAATGGTGAAACTCGCCAGCCCAACACTCTCTTCCGGTAATACCAAAAGAATGGATATAGCTGTGACCTTGTTCACGCCAATTTTCAAACTCAATACCCAGTTTGAACGTGGCTTGTGTGGCACGCATAAATGCTTTTTCGTCGATGCCAAGCAACTTGTGAAATGTTCTAATAGGCGGAATAGTCGCCTCGCCCACACCTACAATACCAATATCTTTAGACTCGACTAGCGTAACGTTTATTGACTTACCCAAAAGCCGTGACAGCGCTGTGGCCGCCATCCATCCTGCAGTACCGCCACCCGCAATGACAACGTTCTTAACGGGCGTTTGATTTTTACTGCTATCTAAACCCGATACGGTCATAAGAAGTGTCCTTTTTATCTGAAGTATTTTTTATGTCATTACAACTCGAAGCTGAAGCATGTTCGTTCTTTTCACGTTGAGCAAGCGAGGGCACGTGTTGTTTTTCATTGTTGTAGCGCTTTGCAATATCATTGAGCAAAACTCTGTTAGACGGCAATCCCTGCAGATAAGCGTTTTTAGTTTGTTGTAAGGTTTCGCGAATGTGAACTGCTTTACGCTTATGCTCTTCATTTAGCCGTAAAGGCGATGTAGAAGAAGAAAAGCCCATTCCATACAGTACATACTGATAGCTAGCAGAGGGGAAAATCTCTTCGTTCTCGATAAGATCTAAGCGTGAAGGGCTTTGATACTTCCACAGTTCAAGCAATTCAGCGAGGGAGTCGGGTATGGACGCCTTATCTCTTTGCGCTAACCAATACGGCTCTTCTCTATCGCTTAAAGCATAATGTAGTTTTAGAAAGTCGATAACGCGCTGCCAGCGATATGCAAAGCGCGAGTTGTAGCGCTTACTGGCTATTTCCATGTGCGCTTTGTTTTGCGGAAAAGCCTCACAGAGCATACGTAAGCCAAGTTCGACCATGGCAATGGCTGATGCTTCAAGCGGTTCAACAAACCCCGAAGACATACCTAAGCTCAAACAGTTTTTTACCCAAAACTGTGATCTATAGCCGGGCTCAAAGGAGAGTGTACGAAAAGAAAGCTCTGCATCATGTGCACTAGGGTAGCGTTCACGAGCGTAGTCAATCAGCACCTGCTTTGCTTGCTCTTCATTTGTGAATTGAGAAGAGTAAACTAGGCCTACACCTCGGCGGTGCTGCAACGCAATATCCCACGTCCACCCACAGGTTTGTGCAGTGGCCACTGTGGTACTTTTTATTTCAGCATCTTCGTTTGAATAAGGCACTTGAAGCGCAACGGCGCGATCATTGAGCATTGTGCGCTTAACGGGTATCCAGGGAATAGTAAAGTGTTTATTGATGAGCAGGCCGCTGTGGCCTGAACAGTCAATAAATAGATCGCCAACTATTTTTTTCCCGTCCTTTGTTGATACGCTTTCAATATCTCCGTTTTGATGAGAGTGAACACTGTCAACATGACTAACGACATGGGCGACATTTAACTTGTCTACGCAATGATTTTTTAACAGCTCAGCAAGCTTTGTGGCGTCGAAATGGTAACCGTAATTGAGCACATGGGCGTAGTCCGGCGTAGCAATTTGCTTGGGCGCCTTGCCTGCGGCACACATGGCGGCTTGTAACGAAAACACATCTTCGTACGATGTGTTTGGTGCGATTGCTTTCCAACATGTATAAATATCGAGCTCGTTGTAGCCTGTTGGAACAGTAAAAGGATGATAATAGCAGTGCCCGCCTTTACGCCAATTAACAAAGCTGGAGCCTTGCTTGAAAGCGCCATGACACAGGGTTAAGAATTCCGTTTCACTAATACCAATATCAAGAAGGGTATCGCGCAGTGATGGCCAAGAGCCTTCGCCCACACCTAGAGAAGGGATGTTGGGTGACTCTATCAAGGTAATGGTGTGATTCGCGCTTAGTTTTGCGGCAAGTATCCCTGCTGCAAGCCACCCAGCCGTACCACCACCGACAATGACAACCCGATGCATACTGCTATGATTTTCGTTATCACTCATACGTTAAGAACCACGATATGTCCCACTGCACTTCTACAAACATGTTAAGTCGATTTACTGGTTACTAATCAAACAGCACTATGACAAAAAAACCCGCTAAAGCGCAACCCTAAGCACTTTAGCGGGTAAACACACCCCAATCATTAAAACTTGTAGCGAACTCCCAGTGCATAGCGAGCGCCAAGCTCATCTAATTTCCACAACATAGCACTTGTTCTGCCGTGTCTTCGGATATTTTCATCTGTGATGTTAATCCCTTCAAATGACACCGTAAGATCTTCAGTGATGTCGTAAGAAACATTGAAGTCTATTTGTGAATAGTCTTCGGTATAGCCCGGTTCATTAATGTACTGAGAGGTTGTATCAAGGAACTTATCTCGCCAGTTGTAGGCAATACGCGCTTGCAAAGCATCTTTCTCATACATCAAGATGAGGTTTGCTGTGTCACTTAGTCCCACAAGGGCAAACTGAGTTATCGATGGATTTGCGTCATTATCAAAACCAATATCACCTTGCACTGTGGTGTAGTTAGCCAGTACCCCGAAGCCGCTATCACCAAAGAAGTGCTGCGCAGCAAGTTCGAAACCGTAAATATTCGCCGCTTTATTGTTAACAGGTTTAGAGTTAATGAAGGTAATCAACGGATCTTCGCTATTGGGCAGCACATCGAATTGCTGCTCAAACTGCTCGTCAGTCAACGAGTCATACTCGATACCGTTTTCCATCGCAGCAACCATGTTAAACAATGACGTGTCATTAATTGGAATACCACGCGCCTCTAATTCAGCGCGAGCCGCCTCTGCACGCGGTCCATTGGTAACGTCTCTCAAGCCAAAGATATTTTCTTCAACTTGTTCATTACCGATAAAGTTCTTAACACGCTTATCGTAAAAACCAACCGACACATAGCTTGTCTCATCGAAATAATATTCGAATGAAAGATCAAGGTTGTCTGACTCTAATGGTATCAGCGATGGGTTACCTGAACTCGCGGTGGCGGTAATGCTGTCAGTAAGAATTGTCGGCCCGCTTTGAGGCGATACTGTCGCAGCGGCGCTCAAGTTGTTGTACGTGGGTCGCGCTATTGTCTTACTGTAAGAGAATCGCGCAATCATGTTTTCAACAACTTCGATATCGAAATCTAATGCAGGAAGTACATGGTCGTAACTTGATTCAACTTCAACATCTTCCATGTCGCTTCCAAAGCGGACGTTGAAGTCATTATTACCTTCCCACGCAATGCCGCTAGGTAAACTTATATTTGCAATTGAAGTTACATCGGTATTTTCGTAGCGTACACCTGCCAGCAGGTTGTACTCCATGCCGTTTAACTCGCCAGATAAGTCCAATTCGAAATAAACCGCAGTTATGTCTTCTTCAATAGTACGGTTAGTTGCAAACGGGTTGTTGGCAAGAAAATCAAAACCGTATTCTTGAGCAGCAAATGCACCAATTTGCGCAACGCTACCGGTAAAGCCCTGAGAGAACATCCCCTCAGTATTGAAATCGCTAAACTCACTTGCCAAATCCAGCGGTGTTAAAGAACCAGCAGGAAGCTCACCCGGGTTCTCAATTCCCCAGTTGCCCATGGTGTGGCGGGTTAGAGATTGGAGCGATGTGCTCTCCATTGAGCGTGACTCAATACCAAAGTTAATACTTCCGGTATCCATAACGTAAGAGCCATCAAGACGAGCTTGAGTAATTTCGGTGTCTTGCGACGAGAAATTCATGTCCAATATCGATGTACCTACGTCATCTTGGTCAAGCACGCCATTACCGTTAAGATTATCACGAGCTTCATCGTCAAAATCGACGAACATAATAGGGAAGTCGCCTCTGAAATCGACACCTTGCCCTTTAACTACGTTTGCGCCTAAACCAAGATTTGTCCACGTTCCATAGGGCGCATCTGGGCGTCCTTCTGCCGTCGAATTATGAAGGTCGAAGACTAGAGTTAGCTCGTCATTTACGAAGTACTCAAGGTTTAAGCCGATCGACTTGTTTTCGTTGACTTGGTTTAGTTCTTGAAGCGCCAAACCTAGATCACGAGGTAGCAAATCTCGGCGTTCTTGAGTGATTAATACCGGCGTTTTTACCGTTTCATCATCAAAGGTTAGTTCGGTGAAGTACCTATCATCCATCCATATCGATTGCTCGGCTCGAGCTTCGTATAAGTCTTGCTTTGAATAGGTGTAATCAAGCGTGGCCGTCATTTTTTCTGAAGGAGCAAACTGGAACGTTAGCTGTGCATTCGTTCTTTCACGCTCTCGGTCTGCCATGTAATAACGTAAATCTGAGGGAATGGCGAAAAGCTGTCCCATGGCTGGTGCGTTGTTCAGCACAATTGGGTCACCACTATCTGGGTTCGCTGGATCAGGTGATTGCGGCACCGTGCCATCAAATGGATTTACGCGCCACTCGTTCACAAACGCACCTTGTGCAGCACTGTCACGCTGTTGGAATGAACCGGTAAACGTAACGCCAAAGGTATTGTCATCATTGAGGTAATTGATGAAGCCTGATACTTCAGGCGTAACATCATCACCTACACGGTTAGTCGTATCATGTAGTGCTTTTGCGCCTACACTTGCGGTAATGCCATTGTCAGATGCTTGAAAGGGACGTGCTGTTCGTATATTTACCGTAGCCCCAATACCCCCAGTTGCAATACTCGCTCTACCTGTTTTGTACACTTCAACCGCTCTAACACTTTCAGAAGCAAGGTCAGAAAAATCGAAGGCGCGAGAATTTGCTGCTCCGCCACCACCAGGTAACGCAGAACCAGGCATCGTACGTCCATTCAGCGTTACCATATTAAAGTCAGGTCCAAAACCACGCGCTGTGACTTGGCTTCCTTCACCATTATTCCGACTAATTGAAATACCAGTGATACGCTGTAGTGACTCTGCTAAGTTGGTATCAGGAAATTTACCAATATCTTCTGCTGAGATGGCATCAACAACACCAGCAGAGTCACGCTTGATACCCATCGACTCTTGAACACTACTTCGTATACCTGATACCTGAATAACTTCTATATCTTTTTCTGTTTCTTGCGCCGTCGCAGATGACATCACGCCGCTACTCAAAGCGGTCCCGAGTATCAATGACAAACTTGCTGCGATCTTGCTTTTATTTGGTGTTGTTTGTGTCACGGTCTATCTCTCTTTACTAGTGGCTTTTATGTGTGTTGTGAACCTTATGCGCCTACAGAAAGGGCTTTCCCAAAGAGAAACTAGAACACCCAGACGTAAGAAAGCGCTTTCCGAACATTAATTCAACAAAAGTTTAAGATCAACACATTTTTTACAATTAATTCACAGAGAACTACTATATCGAGAACACCAAACTCCTTCATGCAAAACTTAAAGCTTTTAAATTCAATATTTTACAACATAACCAAAGCTCTATTAGATTCCGGTGATAATCATAGAAATATTATCAGCCACTTAATTCCATTAACGTAGAAATGACATAAATGCGAGAAAGCGCTTTCTAATTGTTTTTTATTTGTGCTATAAACCGCTTTGTTATTTCAGATTCATTGTACTGCCAGCATCCGTTTAGAATTTGTGCAGTAAGAAAAAGGTTATCAACATATGAACAGCATTTCGCTTCCCGCAGGCAGCCCCTTACTCAAAAATTCGTTTCTTTATGGAACTGCCACGTCAAGTTTTCAGATAGAAGGGGATGTCGATAACCGTCTCGAATGTATTTGGGATAGATTTTGTGAACGGCCTTCAGCCATCGCTGATCACTCCAATGGCGATGTCGCCTGTGATCATATTGCTCGCTGGAGAGAAGATTTCGACATTTTGTTAGACTTAAATGTAGACGCTTACCGTTTCTCTATTTCTTGGCCGCGCGTTATCACTCAAGAAGGTGAGCTAAACCCAAAAGGCGTTGCCTTTTATAAAACGCTAGTTGATGCGTTAAATGAAAAAGGCATTAAGCCATTTGTTACCCTTTATCACTGGGATCTCCCGCAGCACTTAGAAGATAAGGGTGGGTGGCTTTACCGACAAACTGCTTTTGCATTTGAAGACTATGTTGACAAAATAACGCAGGCGTTAGGCGAGTCCGTTTTTTCCTATGCAACGTTCAATGAACCTTTTTGCAGTGCTTATTTAGGGTATGAAATAGGCGTACACGCCCCGGGCAGAACGGGTAGAAAATACGGAAGAACTGCGGCTCATCACATTTTGCTAGCACACGGCCTTGGGATGAAAGTGCTTAGAAAAAATGTCCCAAATAGCGAAGCCGGTATAGTATTGAATTTTACGCCATGCTACCCCGCCACACAAAAGACAGAAGACCTATTAGCCACCCGCAAAGCAGATGACTATATCAACCAATGGTATATGCAGCCTGTAATGGAGGGAAGCTACCCCGAAGTGTTATTTGATATAGACGAAGCGGATAGACCACCAGTTGAAGCTGGTGATATGGAGACAATCTGTCAGCCCATCGATTTCTTAGGGGTAAATTTCTACACGCGATTACAGTATTCTGCGCCCAAAGAGAAAGGCGCATTGTATTTCGAGCATCCTCATCAAGGTCCATTGACCGATATTGGTTGGGAAATCTATCCAAAAGCGCTTTATGATTTACTTACTTCATTAAACGAACGGTACACGCTCCCTCCCATTTTTATAACTGAAAATGGTGCTGCAATGGCAGACGAACTCAAAGATGGTCTTGTTAATGATGTTGATCGGGTTGATTACTACAATGCCCATTTAAACATGGTACACAACGCAGTAATTGATGGAGTTGAAGTGAGTGGTTACTTCGCATGGAGCCTTCTTGATAACTTCGAGTGGGCGGAAGGTTATGAAAAGCGATTTGGGCTAGTTTATGTGGATTTTGAAACGCAAAAGCGTACGCTTAAACTTAGCGCCAATGCTTATAAAGCGCTCATAGCAAGTCGAACATAACAACAGTGGAAATAGCAATGAACCATAAGCTGACATTAAAAGAAAAAGTGGGTTATGGCATGGGCGACGCTGCGGCCAATTTAGTTTGGCGGGGCGCACTTGCATATTTGGCGGTATTTTATACCGATACGTTCGGTATTACAGCCGCTGCAGCTGCGATGCTATTTCTTGTCGTTCGTCTTTCTGACGGTGTGACCGATATTATCATGGGAATGATTGCTGACAGAACCCAGACTAAGATGGGAAAGTTTCGCCCTTGGATATTAGGCTCCACTCCTTTTCTTGGCCTTTTCATGGTCCTTTGCTTTACCACACCTGATCTCTCGTATTCAGGCAAACTCATTTACGCTTACCTGACCTACATCGGACTAACCTTAGCGTATACGGTTAATAATGTACCGTACTCAGCGCTAATGGGCGTGATGACCAGTGATGATAGAGAGCGTACAAGTTTGTCTGGCTTTCGTTTTGCTGGGGCATTCTTTGGTGGACTGCTTGTTATGGGATGTTTGCCTATGCTGGTGGACTTGCTAGGCCAAGGGAACACCGCTGTAGGGTATCAATATACCATGTGGTTGTTTGCCACGTTGCTTGTCATATTAATGTGTGTAACAGTTTTTACCACGAAAGAGCGCGTTACGTTGCAGCAGGTTTCAAAGCCACAAGACACTAAACTAACCTCTCCAAAAACAGAGACAGATACCCAAGTAGCGCCCGCTCCTCGTTCACTAACATCTGAACTCATCGACTTGGGAAAGCAACTACCGTTAATTCTCGTTCCTCTTTCAGCGATAACCGCCTTCTTTTACTATCGAGACGTTTTAACTGGGGCAATCTTCATTACTGTTATAGCGCTTACTACTATTGCAATTAAACGGTTAACTCGCCGACCGGAAGCCGAGAACACCCGTTCTCAGCAGGATATTATCGACCTGCTTTCCAATAAACCCTGGCTAATTCTGTTAGGAATGGGTTTTCTAACCATGATGTTTAATGGCATCAAATATGGCGTTATTGCCTACTATTTCAAATATTACATGGGCAATGAGCTACTCACAGGCTACTTTTTCATTTCACTGCTGATGGTGTCGATTTTCGGCGCATTAGCAACGTCCAAGTTAGCCGCCATGTTTGGTCGCAAGAAGCTCTTTATTATCGCGCTGTTAGCAAGTAGCGTATTGACCTCTGGCATTTATTTTGTTCCTCAGAAAAGCGTGAGCGCCATATTCATTCTAGGTTGCAGTGCAGAGTTTTTTGCAGCCATATTGCCTACCTTATTTTTCTCTATGCTAGGAGACTCGGCAGACTACAGCGAATATAAGACAGGTCGAAGAGCCACCGGACTTGTCTACTCTGCAGGCTCTTTTGTTCAAAAAACAGGGGGAGGCTTCGCAGGGGCGCTCGTCTTGTTGGTATTAGGAAGCTATGGCTATAACGGTCTTGATATCAATACAATTAATCAAACGCTTCCAGGTATGAAGTCTTTAATGAGTTGGATACCGGCGCTATTTGGCTTTGCTGGCGCGGCGTTAATCTGTCTGTACCCATTAAATGACGAAAAACAAAAAGAAGTTACACAAGCTTTACTCTCTCGACGTAGCGAACAACCGCCGATATCGGCATAATACAGTCAGTTAGAGTGATTGTTTTAGAGAACGAGGTCTTATCACGTGCCCACCATTTATCAAGTTGCCGAGCGTGCAGGTGTTTCTTTATCTACGGTATCCCGCGTATTAAATGGTAAGGCTTCGGTAAACAAAGTACTGAAAGAACGCGTAGAGAAAGCGGTTAAAGAGCTAAATTACCGTCCAAACTCTGTCGCTCGTTCATTGGCAAATAACCGCACTGACAGCGTCGGGGTACTTGTACCTGAACTCAACGCCCCGTTTTTTGGCGATCTGATGCAGGCAGTAGAGTCAACGCTGCGCGCTGCAGATAAACATGTCATTATTTCGGTAGGACGAAATTGCCTAGAAACAGAGAAAGATGCGGTAGAGTTTCTTATTAGCCGTAACTGCGATGCACTCATCATGCATGCAGAAGCATTATCCGATGAGTATTTATTGGAGTTAAACCAGTCGAAACTTCCCGTTGCTTTGGTTAACAGACAGGTGGAAGGGCTACCTGAGGCATGCACTAGCCTCGATAATGAAAAGGGTGGATATCTGGCTACCCGCCACTTACTCGAGCTAGGCCATAAAGACATTGCATATATTTCTGGACCGACTGACAAGTGTGACGCGAGCTTGCGCTTGGAAGGACATAAGCGCGCCTTATCTGAAGCAGGGTTGCCCATAAAACCACAGTTGATATTTAACGGCGACTATTCTGAAGAAGACGGGAAGATTGGCTTGTTAGAACTGATGGCGCGCGATGTGCCTTTCACGGCTTTAGTGTGCGCCAACGATTGGATGGCATCGGGTGCGATAAGCTGCGCGAGAGATTTAGGCATGAGCCTTCCCCACGACTTGTCTGTGGTCGGTTTCGATGACGTGGTATTTGCTCACCATGTTTTTCCTCGTCTTACCACGGTCAGTAACCCAATTGCGGAAATGGCTGAAATGTCAGCCAAGTACATACTTAATAAAGTATATGGTCAGACTAATAACGTTCAGCTGTATTTCGAACCTTCCTTAGTTGTTCGGGAGTCTACGGTAAAACATGAAGGATGAAGCCAAGTTCGTAAGTCGTAAACCGACTTTCATCTAAACTCTTAATTAAAACTTTCAATTAAGTGCCTTTCGCTCCAATAGTGCACTTTGCTATCCACCTTAATGATGGTACACCCCATAATAGACGCGAAGGCCTGTCTTATAAGTATTTAAGCCAAGGGGCGTGGTGCTTCGATTTATAGGCGCTAAACCATTTAACAGGGAAATAAAGCACTAAACCAAGGCCAGCAGCTATTAACCATATTTGATAAATATGGTCTACACCCACGTATTTTCCTTTATTCGCCCCCCAAATAAAGAATGCAATACCGTACATCACCAGCAATACGTACAAATGCAGGATGTAGAAAAACATCGGGACCGAGCCAAAGGTATCAAGAAACGCAAACTGCGTACCCTTAACGCGCTCGAAAGCAAACAACAATAGAAACATGCCGGCCAGCGTAAAGAGCAAAAATGCTAAAGACGGGGGGTATTTGGTTAAATTAAGTAATGACATCAACGTAGCGATGGCACTTTGTTGTAGCTCCCAAGGCAAGGTCTCACCGTAAATATTTAAACCGCGAAGTAGGAAAAATAGGCTGAGCGACACAGTAAATAAACCAAGTAACCACCGACCGCGTCGCGCTTTATCAAGCTGTTGACTGTAAAGGGGCCCACATGCATAACCGAGCAGTATTACCCCTATCCAAGGAAGCACGGGATAACTCACTTTAATGTTTAGGGCGGCTGACTGAAGTATATATCCTCTATCGTGCAGCATTGTCCAAAGCGTATAGCCTGTTTCATGTGGAACATAGCTAATTGACGTTAGTGCATTATGTCCAAAGACAATTAGGAGGCCTAA
Organism: Alteromonas sp. 07-89-2; assembly: GCF_013113925.1. Classification (NCBI taxonomy): domain Bacteria; kingdom Pseudomonadati; phylum Pseudomonadota; class Gammaproteobacteria; order Alteromonadales; family Alteromonadaceae; genus Alteromonas; species Alteromonas sp. 07-89-2. The sequence goes on from NZ_VTYM01000006.1 coordinate 60,352, forward strand.
AATGAGCAACAGAGTTCTTGGAAGATAACTTAATATTGCCAGAGCAATCATACTGATACCTATGGCCCACATCACCTGAAGATAAAGCGTTTGGAAACTCGCCCCCCAGCTAAACGTAATAAAGGTGACCTCCAAGAACAAAATAAACAATCCACGCTTAATTAAGAACTCTCTGACATTGCGTGTCGGCTTGGCTTTATTCGCTGAGTCCATTGGATTGGCATAGAGCCATGCAGACAGCCCCGTCAAAAACACGAATGTGGGTGCACAGTAATGGGCGGCTAACCGTGTGAAAAATAGAGAAGGTGACGTGGTATCGATATCCATAGGATCAGATACCTGCAAATGCAGAAAAAAGCGCTCTCGCACGTGATCGATAAGCATAATCAGCATGACCAAGCCACGCATCATATCGATGCTTCGAATACGGTTTCGTTGAATACTAGAAGACATTTTAGCCATTACATCAAGGAGGAAATATTTGCTATCAACACAACTTCGTTCAGAATTTAGCGGTAGTTTTAGCCACTTACAGCATCGATAGTTAAACGATTAACCCAATGCTATAACATTGCAGTAAACAGTGGCAATTATTTGCTTCGAATATACTAATGATGCGTTCAACAGCATAATAAGAAATACTAGAAGAAAAACGGAGTCACTATGAAATATCTATTGTTGGGTCTGGTCATGCTTGCTGTTGCGACGACGGCCGTTGCGAACAACGACCGCGACGCAGTGAATCAGACACTTAATGCTCTACATCACAATGCGTCTATTGCAGACTTTGAGCAGTATTTTGGTTTGTATCACGACAGCGCGATCTTTATTGGCACCGACGCATCTGAGGTATGGACCAAAGAAGCGTTTAAGGCGTATGCCAAACCTCACTTTGACAAGGGCAGAGGATGGACATACCACCCGCGAGACAGGCATATCTATTTTTCCCCTAATCACGATGTAGCTTGGTTCGATGAGCTGCTCGATAATGAAAGCCTGGGAGAAACACGAGGCACGGGTGTCTTAATAAAAGAGGGAGCGAAGTGGAAAGTAACCCAATACCATTTAACGATCCCTATCCCCAACGCGCTTGCAGATAGCGTTGCTAATCAAATTAAAACCATGCGATAAAAAAAGCCCCGACGTAACGGGGCCTTTGTTTCTCTTTAGGTCTTAACTACCTTTAGGTATTAGACTGTGTGAGTGGTTGAATTTCCATCTCTACTCGACGGTTCATCGAGCGGTTTGCTGCACTATTGTTAGGTACTTTAGGTGCGTATTCGCCCATACCTACCGTCGTGATACGCGTCGGGTTAACAGAATAGTTAATTAGTAAATTCTTAACCGCTCCTGCACGACGCTCAGATAAAGACTGGTTGTACTGCTCAGAGCCAGTGTCATCCGTATGACCTTTGATCATAAGAACGGTTTTTTCGTAGTTGTTTACGACTTTGGCAACATCTTGAAGAACCGGATTGAAGTTAGGGCTAATGCTAGAACTGTCAGTAGCAAAGGTAATGTCGCCCGGCATGATCAATCGCAGATTATCGCCTTCGCGCACAACTTGAACGCCAGTATCAGAAAGCTCATTTCGAAGATCTTCTTCCTGTTTGTCCATGTAGTTACCTATCGCACCACCTGCGATTGCACCTACCGCAGCGCCCCACGCATAACGACTTTTATCGTTATCACCTGTCGCTTTACCCAGCAATGCGCCTACTACCGCACCAATAGCGGCACCTTTTTGCGTATTATTCGGATCGGTTGCGCAACCTGCTACCGTTAGTGACGCGGCAATCAAACTTACAGCAAGAGTCTTTTTCATAACTTCCTCTTATTTCAATTAAGAGCTTAATATTGATGAGTTTCATTTATCCATTGCCACTCTCAATAAGCTCAGTGTTAGTTTTGCATTAAACAACTACATTGATAGCAATTAGCGTTCCACTGGCAAATATTCTGTATGTAAGCAATAACAAGTATCTGAGCGCCACGAGTTCGCTTCCTGCTTAACTTTTCCTAAAGATCAGCACTTAAAGGCACTACAGCACTTCATGTTTAGAGGATTGTAGGACATCAAACCTGAACGTTAGCTAAATGAACGTTGGAATAAAGAAGAAAAAATGCGTTGGTACACAGTGTAAATACTACACTGTGTTGCTAAAAAGTAACATTTTAGCCTATTGAAACTGAACGCTCAAAAAATGCGTTCACATCAATCTTATAGTCAGACGCTATGACGGCCTTGTTGATACTGATTGTTTTATCCGATGATAGGTCAACATCTTTCGGCGTTAGATAGTGGTTACTGCGAACCGAATAAAAAACCTTTACGAGTGGCGTAAGCGGGGAGTCTCTCTGTTCAAGCACCATCGCTAATTTATCATTTGATAATAGAACTAGGCTCCCTACGGGATAAACGCCCAGACACTTTATAAACTGTTGAACAAGCGACTGGTCAAGACGCGTTGGCGCATCACTCATCAAAATAGAGAATGCCTTTTGGCTAGACATACCGGCCTTATACACCCGGTCCGCGGTGAGTGCATCGTACATATCGGCAATGGCAAGCATTCGGCCCGCTTGGCTAATATCCTCACCTTTGGTCCCAGCAGGGTAGCCTAAGCCATCCAATCGCTCATGATGCTCACTAATCGCTTGAATCAGTGGCTGCGCAATTTCCGTACTTTTTAAATAGTCGACCCCGTGCTTTACATGACCTTTCATGATCTCCATTTCGCTGTCTGTAAGGCGGCCTGGCTTATGAAGAATTTCATCTGGAATTTTGATTTTGCCCAAGTCGTGTAGAAAGCCAGCATAGGAGAGGTCTTGCACCTCTTCTTCAGACATCCCTAAATACTTGCCAAAATTGGCGAGTAAAATAGCGACGTTCAGAGAATGCTCTAGTAAATAGTCGTCTTTTTCTCGAATTTTAGTTAGACAAAGCAACGCATCGGGGTTTCTATCTACCGACTCGACTAACTTATTTGAAAATGCTTTGGGAATACTCGCATCAAAAGGCGTCTCTTTTTGTACATTGGCAAGTAACAGCTTTTGAATTGCCTTTCCTTGCTCGTGAAGCTTTGCGGCTTTTACCAGCTCATTTTCGAGTGATACTTTTTTTGATTTTACCGGCTGATCAGAAGGCGAGTTTTGGTGCTTTTCCACAGTGGCCGATGAGCTAGGTCGCTCAACGTCAAACGCCTTATCTGTATCAATGGCGAGGGTTTTCACACCTCGCTTTTTAAGTGTTTCAACCACATCACCAGACGTAACGCGTCCTTGGCTCGTAACCGTCAACGCACCTTTTTGCTCTAAAATTTGATGAACAAACATGCCTGGCACTAACTGATCAATAGTAATCTTTTTTATCATCTTATATGCACTGCACTATATTAATCGCCATATATTTGCTAACTGCTCTCATATAAAAAGTGAAAGCTCAGTACTCTAACTCTACTAGTATAGTGTGTAAATCTGGCTTCCAACCAAACTTCGTCATATTCACTCGGTAGTTTTTAACGACCACACCTTCCTCTGCTAATCGCTCTCGCTGCTCATCCGCTTTATCAGAGCCAACAGGAAAAGCGATTTTACCGTCAGCGCGTAGTACGCGATGCCAGTGGCAGTCAGCATTTATCTCTCTTAAACACTTTCCCATCATTCTAGCTCTGCCGGGTAAGCCACACAGGTCGGCGAGCAAGGCGTAACTTATTACTTGTCCCTCAGGCACTAAAGAAAGCGTTTTCTCTACTCGAGATTGTACTGCTTCATTCGGCATGTTGTATATTATCCTATCTATTAAGTTACTTAGTTAATAAGTGCGATAAACGTTCAAAAGAGAATAAAGAAATTCAGTTATGCGCCTTTATTGTGAACACTGTGGATATCCTCAAAAAACCTGTATTTGCTCTCACATTAACACAGTAGATACATCGTTAGAGATTGTGATAATTCAACACGAAAAAGAAGCACTTCACGCCAAGAATACGGCGCGCTTAGTTTCATTGTGTATTCCTTCGACGCGAATCATACTTGCTAATGATGTCGTCGCTATGCAATCCCTATCCGAACACTGCTCACGTCGACATTCAGTGCTTGTTTACCCAAGTGAATGCAGTACACCGATAGAAAATGTCGATGCCGTTGCACGTTCTGAGATCACAACGCTAATTCTAATAGATGGAAGTTGGAAACAAGCATTTGGTCTAGTTAAACAGAACCCATGGTTAACAAAGTTACCAGCGTTTCACTTCATTTCTGCACCCACTTCTAACTATGCTATTCGTCATACAACATTAAGCAATGCACTTTCTACGCTAGAAGCAACAGCTTATGCACTACAGTGCTTAGATCAAATCGACGTTTCTGGGCTTTACAGAGCACAGAGAGCCTTACAAGATAAGTGGCAAGGCCCTATGTCACATAGAAGGCATTTGTAGCGTAGAACTTAGTTTAGCGCACGTTACGCGTTCATGGGAATGAAGCCCTTTTGATCTTTGACTAAACTTATCCAATTTCGAATGGCAGGATAGGCGGAAAGGTCAAACCCGCCCTCGTGGGCAACGTGGGTATAGGCAAACAATGAAATATCCGCAAGAGTTAACGTGTCACCTAGCAAAAACGGCGTAGTTTTAAGTTGATGCTCCATGACAGCTAGTGCGCGATATCCACCCGCTTGTTTAGATTCGTACTCCGCTTTCCTGTCCTCGGGTAGCCCTAAATAAACATTGATGTAACGAGCAACGGCGATATAAGGCTCGTGACTATATTGTTCGAAAAACTGCCACTGTAAAAGTTGCGAAAAACTATAGGGAGAAGAGGGGATTAAAGGAGTGTTAGATGCTAGATAGTGCATGATGGCATTGGATTCTGACAACACCCTGCCGTCGTCTAGTTCAAGCAACGGAATTTTCCCATTAGGGGTCTTTTCTAGGAAAGAAGGAGCGCGTGTTTCTCCTTTCATAATGTCCACATCAATCCATTCGCAGGTTTTACCTAACAAAGAAAGAAGCAGTTGGAGCTTGTAACAGTTTCCTGAACGCGTGTCGCCGTATATTCGCACAATGATATCTCTATGACCTAAGAAGATTTACCATAACAACGCAATGTGAATACGACAATTATTAATAGCTGTTAGAGTGCGAGAAGGGATTAAGCGAGCCTTGTCTAGATACCACATAGACCGCTGCGAAAAGATAAGGCTAAGAACAACAGACCCGAATAGACTAATGATAGCGAGGGAGTTGAATTAACCACTCAACAATGAACAACAGAACCCAAGAAATCGGTATTAACGCAATACACGCAGCCACTCTAGCCTTATCTCTTGGGGCAAAAACCCGCGCCCCCATTTTTAAGACTCGTTCTTTTTCGCTTTCTAGTTGCTCAATTGACGCAGCTGTAGAGAATTCTTCGTGCTTTGCACATCGTTTAATACCGTCTTCTATGTTTTCCTCTAGGTGCAGAACAGCAGCTTTCTGCTCTTTCTCAAGCATACTTCTAAGCTTTATTACCGGCCAAAATAGATAAACGCTCACTATCCCCGTGAAGAACGTCACTACTAGTACATCAATGGAAGGAATGTCTTTTTTCAACCAAAAGATAGGAAAGATGGCCAGTGCCCCCATCGCAAATATGCTGTTAGTTGTTCCTAATTTTAAAATCGTCATGATGGACTTAAGTCGGTCAATATTTCCACCGGCTTGGGGCAAAACTTTAGAAGTTAGGTACTTAATGTTGGAGGAGATCTGAAACAAAAATAAAATGGCCAAGAACCAAAAGGGGACGGCTGTGGCCGTTAAGAATAAAACGTGTATTTCTTGTTTTACCGTGATCAATCCTTCGAATATGCAGTACACAATCGTGATCATAATAGAAATGATGATTGCATTGAAAATATGGTGTCTAAATTCAATGGCGAGTTCTCGCCTATGCGCCGAAAACTGACTAAGCTGATTGGTTTTTACAAGCAAAGAAATAAGGGTGCTAGCCACGTTTTGATGCATTAAACGAAGCGCAAACCAAAAGTATCCTGTAATAAGCGACATACCAATAGCAGAGTTGAAGTCGCGCTGTGCACGTACATTTCCCACTTCAGGCCAATCTAACGCACCCGTAAAATAATGCACTGAAAGTAAAATCAGTGTTGTTAGCAGAGGAAAAAATCCAATAGAGGCACCTTTGTGCATGTTGGAATACGGGTTAAGCTTCATTTCTATAATTCGTTACAGGCAAAGGTGGCACTAGAATTAGCGCCTATTACGTTTTAATTTAAATCGGTTAAAACGCTCTAACGATAAGCTTTGTGTAGTGCGATAGCAATAAAAATAAACGTAAGAGAATGTGAACGACCACTTTTCGTTCGGCAATAAAAAACCCGCCATTTGGCGGGTTTTTTCAAAGCTGTGCTTTTTACTTGCGTAACTTCTGAATAAGACGAAGTTGAGCAATAGCTTCTGCAAGCTCGTGAGCTGCTTCAGCGTAGTTAAAGTCAGCGCCTGGGTTGGCGATGTGCTCTTCTGCACGTCGTTTGGCTTCTTCTGCTGCCTGCTCGTCAAGATCTTCAGCTCGAACCGCGGTATCAGCCAGTACGGTAACATTGCCAGGTTGTACTTCTAGTACACCACCAGCAACATAGATTACTTCTTCTTCACCGTGCTGTTTAACCAAACGCACCATACCAGGTTTAATAGCAGAGATAAGTGGCGCGTGCCTTGGGTGAATACCCAGCTCACCTTCGCTACCTGTCACCTGAATCGCTTCAACGCGACCTGAGAAAATCGCTTTCTCCGCGCTTACTACGTCCAAATGTACTGTCATTGCCATGTGAACCTCCTGATTAGGTACGTTAGCATGATGCTAGGCTAGCAACTGCTAGCCCTGTCATTATGCTTTCTTGGCTTTCTCTAGCGCTTCTTCGATAGAACCAACCATGTAGAAGGCCTGCTCTGGAAGGTGATCGTACTCACCGTCTAGAATGCCTTTGAAGCCACTGATTGTGTCTTTTAGCGATACATATTTACCAGGTGCACCAGTAAATACTTCTGCTACGAAGAACGGCTGAGATAGGAAACGCTGAATCTTACGAGCACGTGATACCACTTGCTTGTCTTCTTCAGATAGTTCGTCCATACCTAGGATCGCGATGATGTCTTTCAGCTCTTTATAGCGCTGAAGAACAGTCTGTACGCCACGTGCTACGTCATAGTGCTCTTGACCAATTACTAGAGGGTCTAGCTGACGAGACGTTGAATCTAGTGGGTCTACCGCAGGGTAGATACCAAGAGACGCGATATCACGAGAAAGTACTACCGTTGCATCCAAGTGAGCAAAGGTTGTCGCTGGAGATGGGTCAGTCAAGTCATCCGCAGGTACGTATACCGCTTGGATTGAAGTGATTGAACCTGTCTTCGTTGACGTAATACGTTCCTGAAGTACACCCATCTCTTCTGCTAGAGTAGGCTGGTAACCTACCGCGGATGGCATACGACCTAGAAGTGCTGATACTTCAGTACCTGCTAGGGTATAACGATAGATGTTATCTACGAAGAATAGAACGTCACGGCCTTCGTCACGGAACTTCTCAGCCATAGTTAGACCGGTTAGTGCAACACGTAGACGGTTACCCGGTGGCTCGTTCATCTGACCGTATACAAGCGATACCTTATCAAGTACGTTTGATTCGTTCATTTCGTGATAGAAGTCGTTACCCTCACGCGTACGCTCACCAACACCAGCGAATACTGAGAAACCGCTGTGCTCGATTGCGATGTTACGGATAAGTTCCATCATGTTTACGGTTTTACCTACACCCGCACCACCGAATAGACCAACTTTACCACCCTTAGCGAATGGACAAACCAAGTCGATTACTTTGATACCAGTTTCTAGTAGTTCTACCGAGCTAGACTGATCTTCGTAGCTAGGTGCTTCACGGTGAATAGACATACGCTCTTCTTCACCAATTGGGCCTGCTTCGTCGATTGGGTTACCCAATACGTCCATGATACGACCAAGTGTCTTCGTACCAACTGGAACCATGATTGGGTTACCGGTATTTTCTACTGCAAGACCACGTTTTAGTCCGTCAGTAGTACCTAGTGCGATGCCACGAACAACACCACCACCTAATTGCTGTTGCACTTCCAGGGTTAGACCTGACAAGTCACCTTCGGTAACTCGTAGTGCGTCATAAACTCTTGGTACCGCATCTTGTGGAAATTCAATATCCACAACGGCGCCAATGATTTGGACGACCTTACCTTGACTCATAATTTGTCCTCGTTATCTCTTTTAAACCTTTGCCTACACCGCTGCGGCACCGCTCACAATCTCACTGATTTCTTGTGTGATTGCAGCCTGACGCGCTTTGTTATATACCAGTTGTAACTCATCAATGAGGTTACCGGCGTTGTCGGTTGCTGCCTTCATGGCAACCATTCGCGCAGCTTGTTCTGACGCCGCGTTTTCTACAACACCCTGATACACCTGAGACTCAATGTAACGAACCATTAGTGCTTCCAAAATTTCTTTTGGATCTGGCTCGTAGATGTAGTCCCAACGATGTTGATATTCTTCGTCTTCTGACTTTGGCAAAGGCAATAACTGATTGATCACAGGTTTCTGTGTCATGGTGTTAACGAAGTCATTGAATACCAAGAATACTCGGTCAATTTTTCCTTCGTCGTACGCTTTAAGCATAACGCGTACAACACCCACTACATCGCTCACAGACGGTTTGTCACCTAAACCAGATTCAGCAGCAAGCAACTTGCCACCAAAGCGGTTGAAGAAACTGCACGCCTTAGAACCTAATGCAGCGAAATCCACTTCTACACCCTGTTCACGCCATTTTTTGACGTCTTGAGTGACGAGCTTAAATTCATTGGTGTTCAAGCCACCACATAAGCCTCGGTCAGTGGAAATCACAATGTAACCGACGCGCTTGACTTCACGCTCTTCCAAATAAGGATGGCGATATTCAAGGTTACCGTTTGCAATGTGACCAATCACTTTAAGCATATTTTGTGCATATGGACGGCCAGAAGCCATGCGTTCCTGCGCCTTTTTCATTTTAGACGCAGCAACCATTTCCATCGCACTGGTAATCTTCTGAGTATTTTTGATACTCCCAATCTTACCTTTTATTTCTTTACCGCTGGCCATGACTATCTCTCCGATTACTCAACGAATTGCGCTGGTGGTTAAACACCAGCACCATTGATTACCAAGTTTGTGTCGCTTTAAAGTTTGTTAAAGCGTCGTTCAACTTAGAGGCAATCTCGTCGTTGTAGTTACCTGATTCGTTGATAGTCTTCATAAGGTCAGCGTGTTCGCTGTTCATGTAAGAGTGAAGAGCGGCTTCAAAATCTAGGATTTTGTTAAGCTCGATACCCTTAAGGAAACCTTTTTCTACCGCGAACAGAGATACACCCATATCAGCAATTGAAAGTGGTGCGTACTGCTTCTGCTTCATTAGCTCAGTTACGCGCTCACCGTGCTCAAGTTGCTCACGAGTTGCGTCATCAAGGTCAGAAGCAAACTGCGAGAACGCCGCAAGTTCACGATACTGAGCTAGGGCTAGACGGATACCGCCACCCAACTTCTTGATGATTTTAGTCTGTGCAGCACCACCAACACGAGATACCGAGATACCAGCGTTAACCGCTGGACGGATACCTGCGTTAAACAAGTCAGTTTCTAGGAAGATCTGACCGTCGGTAATTGAGATTACGTTAGTTGGTACGAATGCAGATACGTCACCAGCTTGCGTTTCGATAATTGGAAGCGCAGTTAGTGAACCTGTCTTACCTTTCACTTCGCCGTTTGTGTAACGCTCAACGTATTGTTCGTTTACACGTGCAGCACGTTCTAGTAGACGTGAGTGAAGGTAGAATACGTCACCTGGGTAAGCTTCACGGCCTGGTGGACGCTTAAGTAGTAATGAGATTTGACGGTAAGCAACAGCTTGCTTAGACAAATCATCATATACGATTAGCGCGTCTTCACCGCGGTCACGGAAGAATTCACCCATAGTACAACCAGAGTAAGGCGCTAGGTATTGAAGCGCAGCAGACTCAGATGCAGATGCTGCAACCACGATAGTGTGGTCAAGTGCACCGTGCTCTTCTAGTTTACGTACTACGTTAGCGATAGTAGATGCTTTCTGACCAACCGCTACGTACACACATTTAATGCCTGTACCTTTTTGGTTGATGATAGCGTCAACAGCCATTGCTGTTTTACCACACTGACGGTCACCGATGATAAGCTCACGCTGACCACGACCTACTGGGATCATGGCATCAACTGACTTATAACCAGTTTGTACTGGCTGGTCTACCGATTGACGCTCGATTACGCCAGGTGCAATTTTTTCAACTGGTTCGAAACCAGCTGCATCGATTGCGCCTTTACCATCGATAGGCTCACCTAGTGTGTTTACAACACGACCTAGTAGTGCGTTACCTACTGGTACTTCAAGAATACGACCAGTAGATTGTACTTTATCGCCTTCTTTAAGGTCCGCATAAGGACCCATAACAACTGCACCTACAGAGTCTCGCTCAAGGTTTAGTGCAATTGCGTAACGGCTTCCAGGAAGCTCGATCATTTCACCTTGCATTACATCGGCAAGGCCATGAATGCGGATAATACCGTCTGTTACTGCGACGATAGTACCTTCATTACGTGCTTCACTGCTTACATTGAACTGTTCAATTCTTTTCTTGATCAGTTCAGCAATTTCAGTGGAATTAAGTTGCATGCTCTTATCCCCGTTATGCTTGCAACGCGTCTGCTAGACGGTTCAATTTCGACTTTACGGAACCATCAATAACTGTATCGCCGGCATTAATAACCATTCCAGCGATCAGGGCAGGGTCCACGTTACAATTAAGCTTCACTTTACGTGCCAAACGTTTTTCCAAAGATGCAACCAACTCATTTTGTTGTGCATCGGTCAGCGTAGTTGCTGAGGTTACGTCCACTTCTATTTCTTTGTCGTAATCTGCTTTAAATGCATCAAACAAAGTAGAAATTTCAGGCAACGCGGCTAAACGTTTATTTTCAGCCAAAACCTTTACTAGGTTTTGGCCGTGTTCGTCGAGTTGCTCACCACAAACATTGTTAAAAATGTCGGCAAGCGTGTCAGCGGCAACCGCACCAGACAAAAGCTGGTGCATGTCATCGTTCGCTGCTACAGCGCCTGCAAAGGCTAGCATTTCTTGCCATTTTGCAACGGCGTCTTTCTCGACAGCAAAATCGAAAGCAGCTTTAGCATAAGGACGAGCAACGGTTGTCAATTCAGACATGGCTCATCTCCCTATTAAAGCTCAGCGACAAGTTTTTCAACAATGTCGTTTTGCGCGTTTGCATCGATTTCACGTTGTAAGATTTGCTGTGCGCCAGCTACTGCAAGTGCAGAAACCTGCTTACGCAAATCTTCTTTGGCACGATTGCGTTCAGCTTCAATTTCGGCATAACCAGAAGCGATAATCTTCTCGCGTTCCGCATGGCCTTTTTGCGTTTCTTCGTCAACCAATTGGTTGGCGCGCTTTTTGGCCTGCTCGATAATTTCAGCTGCTTGCGCTTTCGCATCTTTAAGCTGCTCTGTTGCTTTCGCTTGAGCTAGCTCTAGGTCTTTCTCTGCACGTTCAGAAGCTTCAAGCCCATCGGCAATTTTCTTCTGACGTTCTTCAATCGCTGCCATTAGTGGAGGCCATACATATTTCATGCAGAACACCACGAACACAGCGAAAGCGATTAATTGACCAATAAAAGTGGCGTTAATATTCACTATCGCCTCTCCTCATAAAAGTTCGCTAGAGTATGAATTAAAGTAGGTACTGAGGTGGAGCGAACAATAGGAATAGTGCGATACCAACACCGATCATCGCGATGGCGTCGATAAGACCCGCTACGATGAACATTTTAACTTGTAGTTGTGGTGCAAGTTCTGGTTGACGAGCAGCAGACTCTAGGAATTTACCACCTAGAAGACCGAAGCCGATAGCGGTACCAAGAGCACCCATACCAATTAGGATAGCAACTGCGATTGCAAGCATGTTTAAATCTCCGATTTAAAGTTTAGTTAAGGTTAATGTTTAAAATAAAACTCGGTTAAAAACGGTACCGGCAAACCTATTCCCGGTACCCGTTAATTCTTAGTGGTCTTCTGCCGCTAGGCTTAAGTACACGATGGTTAGCATCATGAAAATAAACGCCTGAAGCGGAAGTACCAGAATATGGAACACAGCCCACATGAAGTGCAGTGGAAGCTGGAAATAACCAATTGTAGCAATCAAAATGAAGATTAGCTCACTGGCATACAAGTTACCGAACAAACGCAGCGCTAGTGAAAGCGGACGCGCAAGCAAAGTAACGGTTTCAAGAATAAAGTTCACCGGAATGAAAAGCGGGTGACCAAAAGGCTGCATAGTAAGCTCTTTAGTAAAGCCACCAATGCCTTTCATCTTGATTGAATAGTAAAGAATTAGGATGAATACACCCGCCGCTAGTGCAAACGTAAGGTTAAGGTCAGTAGTTGGAACTGCCTTCATGTATACGTCGTGTGGATCCATACCAAACGCTGAAGAACCAATTAGGCCTGCGATAGTAGGCAGCACGTCAACAGGGATAAGGTCCATAAGGTTCATTAGCAATACCCATACAAAGATAGTCAGTGCTAATGGCGCAATAAGTGCGCTCTTACCGTGGAAAGTGCTCTTCACGTTATCATCGACAAACTCAACGATTAGCTCAACGAATGCCTGCATTTTGCCAGGTACGCCGGTTGTCGCTTTTGAAGCAACGCTTCTAAAGATGATTAGGAAAAGAAGACCAAGACCGATAGACCATGCCAGTGTATCAACATGCCATGCCCAAAAACCAGCGTCAGAACACGCTTTATTAAAAGCTATTCCGTTGTCAGTTGAGCACATGGTGGCATTGGTCAAGTGGTGCTTGATGTATTCTGAGGTAGTGTATTCAGATGCCATTGTTTAACCCAAGTTGTAAAGTGTAAAAATTTGGTGACTGGTTCTTTTGTCTCAATCGGTCGATTACGTTGTTTTCGTTATCGCAACGCCATGCGTTGTCTTTATTCTTTCGTACCGTAGTGAAACATGGCTAGCGCATGGCTAGCGGTTGTAATCACGAACGCTGCAAAAATCTCAAGCGGCGTAGCATTTAAGCCTTTAAACGCAATTACAAATAAAATGATTGTCAGTGCCAGCTTCATTTTTGAGCCTTGGCTAAAACTTCGTGCAACAAGGTCGTTTTTACTGGCGCCTGCATAGCGAAATGCAAAGCCAGCAAACACTATTGTAGGCAGTATACTTATTAAGGCACCTGCCGCTGCCGACATGGCGGAATGACTTCCTCCTGCGGCGCCTGCGAAAGCGGTAACGACTAGGGCTGTAATAGCCTGAAAAAGTAGCCCTTTCTTGGCGAGGTCTAACCCGCGTTTTGCTAACTTGTTCGTCACTTTTACTCGCAGCTTGTTCACGTCTTACAAAAAGCGTCAGAAGTATACTGTTTTACCGACAATTTTCAACAGTACAACGCTTTTTGAAAGTTATTCTGAAAATTTTCTATTGCTATAACCGGAAAGGAGAGTGTCCGGTGTTTACACCGAACAGCGTATCAATTGCGGGTTGGCAAAGGGAGTTTCTCTACTAATTTTATTTTAAACTATTGAATTTTAGAGATAATTCCATCTAATTGTTCAAGGTCGCTAAAGCTAATCGTCAGCTTGCCTTTGCCTTTCGCATTGTGGTCAATACTCACAGGAGTGCCTAAATTTTCTGAAAGTCGTGTCATAAGGTTTTGCACATCGGGATCAACTTTCTTCTCAGGCTTAGGTTTAGCTGGCTCCAAAAGCTTTTTAACAAGCTTTTCTGTATCGCGCACGGTAAGACCTTTGCCCGATACTACTTGCGCCGTTTCCGACTGGGTTTCACCTTCTAGCGCTAACAGCGCTCTAGCGTGACCCATTTCAATATCGCCATGCTCGACTAACAGTTTCACGTCGTCGTTCAAATTATTCAGGCGAAGTAAGTTTGTCACTGTGGTGCGTGATTTGCCCACCGCTTCGGCCACTTCTTGATGGGTAAGCGCGAACTCATTCATTAAACGGTCGAGGGCTTGCGCCTCTTCCATGGCATTTAAATCTTCACGCTGGATATTTTCGATAAGCGCAATGGCCACTGCCGCTTCGTCAGGCACGTTCTTAACCAAACAAGGCACTTCGTCTAGCTGTGCCAGTTGTGAAGCTCGCCAGCGACGTTCACCAGCAATGATTTCATAGCGGTGCTCGTCGACTTTTCTCACTACGATAGGCTGAATGATACCTTGCGCGCGAATGGACGATGCCAATTCTTCTAATGCCTCAGGTGACATGTCTTTTCGAGGCTGATACTTGCCCGGCACTAAGTATTCAATAGGGAGCTTGCTTAACTCACCGTTGGTTGAATTTACCTCGGCGGCATCTTGTTCTTTTTGAGCAGATGATTGGCTGGTTGCGAGTAGCGCATCTAAACCGCGGCCAAGGCCTCTTTTACGTGCTGACATAGTGTCCTCTATGGCATGTGCTGATAGTGTTCAGCTTATTGTCGTTTAACTTGCTTTTGCCTGTGCAGGCGTTGTTTTGTCCCTACGACGCAGTATTTCACCCGCCAGTGCCAGGTAGGCTTTAGCGCCTGTCGATGACTTATCATAGTACATCGCTGGCGTACCGAAGCTTGGTGCTTCAGCTAGACGAACATTGCGCGGAATAACCGTGCGATAAACCTGTTCACCAAAATGGCGCTTCAACTGTTCTGAAACGTCGTTAGCAAGGCGATTGCGCGGGTCGTACATAGTACGCAATACGCCTTCAATCTTCAATTCTGGATTCACCACGGACGCCAACTTTTGAATGGTATCCATCAGGGCAGTAAGGCCTTCTAGCGCATAATATTCGCACTGCATAGGCACCATTACCGAATCGGCAGCCGCCAGGGCGTTCACCGTTAACTGGTTTAGCGAAGGCGGGCAGTCGATAAAGACAAAATCGTAGTAATCCATAACGGGCTTCAGCGCGTTGCGAAGCCTTACTTCACGGGCAAACATTTCCATCAGCTTAATTTCTGCCGCGGTTACGTCACCGTTCGCCGCGATGAGGTCATACTTGCCGCTTGTCGCTTTAACGATAACATCGTTAATTGGCTTTTCTTCAATCAACAATTCAAATGCCGTAGATTCAACGTCGTATTTATCAACGCCGCTCCCCATGGTCGCATTACCTTGTGGATCGAGATCAATCAGCAACACCTTACGTTTGGTTGCTGCCATTGACGCTGCCACGTTAACTGCAGTGGTTGTCTTTCCAACACCACCTTTTTGATTCGCGATCGCGATTACCTTAGCCACGTTTGATCCTGTTCTCGTCTATTTCTATTTTTCGGCTATTTCTTTTTTAGCCAAACCAGATGTCGTTCGCCTACCAAATTTGGCACAGTGAGGTTTTCCGTTTTGCTCACATGGAAGTGATCACTCACTTCGTCTATCTCATCTTGTGGAAACTGACCTTTAAGCGCCAAAAATTGACCTTCTGAATCTACCAGATGCTGACACCAGTGCAACATATCTTTTAGCGAAGCGAAAGCTCGGCTTAGCACAATATCGTAAGGCGAATCGCCATTGTGCTCTTCAACACGGCTTTGCACAGGAGTAACGTTTGTTAATCCAAGCGTGTGCACACATTGGGTCATAAACCGTACACGCTTGCCTAATGAGTCAAGCAATGTGAATGATTTATCTGGAAACACGATTGCCAACGGCATACCTGGAAGGCCAGGGCCCGTTCCGACATCAATGATATTGTTACCATCAAGAAAGGGCACAATCGCCAGCGAATCTAGAATGTGTTTCACCATCATTTGCTTGGGATCGCGCACAGAAGTCAGGTTGTACGCCTTATTCCATTTGTCCATAAGCAGCACATAGTCAACTAACTGCTGCTGTTGCTTATCACTTAAATCTAGTGAAAGGGCATCGAGTCCAGACACCAAAATGGTGTGCAATTCTTGCTGTATCGTCATCGAAAAATCTGTCTGTTCGCGTTAATGTTTTTTGCTCTACACAGTCCATACCATAAACACGCGTGGCGAATCGTTATTTGCCGCTCATTTACAGCCGTTTGTTATTGCAGCTCTTCATGCTCGATACAAGTGCGCTTGAAAAAGGCACGTGGGTTAATCAAAGCCGCACAACGAATGTAAATTGGTGCAATGGGACAGTGTGAAAAGCGCCGAGTTTTTCTAGTTTTCGCATAGTTTAGGCAATTATGATTATCATAATACGCGAATAAATAGGAAAAACTAAGCGCTGCGCGTAATGTGTTGAGTTAAGCGCGTGTTTTACGCACTGATTTTCTCTTGCTTGCGCAACATGCCGTGTTTTTTAAGGTAAACCAGCAGTAAAGAGATGGCCGCTGGGGTAATGCCCGAAATACGCGATGCTTTACCGATAGTTTCCGGTCTGGCTTCGGTTAACTTGGCTACAACCTCGTTCGACAAGCCGGAAATCTTGCTGAAGTCCATATCAACCGGCAACAGGGTGTTTTCGTGTCGCTGCGTTTTCGCGATTTCATCCATTTGACGGGCAATGTAGCCGGCGTACTTAATTTGAATTTCAACTTGCTCTGCTGCAATCGGATCTTCAAGACCTGGGCCAACACTTTCAATTTCCATTAACTGACCGTAAGTCATTTCAGGTCGACGGATCAGCTCTTCAAGAGAATGCTCACGACTCACAGGATTTTTCAGCATGGTATTGAGTTCCGGCGTTGCCGCGTGATCAGGGTGGATCCACTGACCGCGTAGACGCTGCAGCTCACTTTCTACCGCTTCCATCTTGTCGTTAAATTTCGCCCAGCGCGCATCATCAACAAGACCAATCTCTCGGCCCATCGCGGTTAAACGGCTATCGGCATTGTCTTCACGAAGCAGTAGTCTGTATTCAGCACGGCTAGTGAACATGCGGTACGGCTCTTTCGTACCCATGGTGGCTAAGTCGTCGATAAGTACGCCCATGTATGCTTGATCGCGGCGTAAAATCATCGGGTCTTTTTCTTGAACTTGTAGCGCTGCGTTTGCGCCTGCTACTAACCCTTGCGCACCCGCTTCTTCATAGCCAGTGGTACCGTTAATTTGGCCAGCAAAGAACAAACCTCGAATAAACTTCGTTTCCAGTGTTTGTTTCAGATCGCGTGGATCAAAGAAATCGTATTCAATCGCATAACCCGGGCGAACAATGTGCGCATTTTCAAAACCTTTGATCGAGCGGACAAGGTTCATCTGTACGTCAAATGGCAAACTGGTTGAAATACCATTTGGATAAACTTCAATGCTGTTTAAACCTTCTGGCTCAACAAAAATTTGATGCGATGTCTTGTCTGCAAAACGGGTGATCTTATCTTCGATACTTGGGCAATAGCGCGGTCCGATACCTTCGATAACCCCTGTAAACATGGGTGAGCGATCTAATCCCCCGCGAATGATATCGTGGGTTTTTTCGTTAGTGTGGGTGATATAGCACGGGATCTGGGTAGGGTGCATGGTTCTATCACCCATGAACGAAAATACCGGCGTAGGATTGTCACCAGGTTGAGGCTGCATTACAGAAAAATCTAACGAGCGAGCATCAAGTCTTGCTGGTGTTCCAGTTTTTAAACGGTCAACACGAAACGGAAGGGCACGTAGTCTATCTGCAAGTGCGATAGACGGTGGATCGCCGGCACGACCGCCGCGATAGTTTTCAAGGCCAATGTGAATGGTTCCGCCAAGGAAAGTACCCACTGTCAGTACCACTGACTTGGCTTTAAACTTCAGGCCCATTTGCGTAACAACACCGCATACCTGATCGTTTTCAACAATCAGATCGTCAACGCTCTGTTGGAACAAGGTTAGGTTTTCTTGATTTTCAACAATGTCGCGAATAGCGTTTTTGTAAAGCGTACGGTCCGCTTGCGCACGCGTTGCACGAACAGCTGGGCCTTTAGAAGAATTCAATGTTCTAAACTGAATACCACCTTTGTCGATAGCCAGTGCCATTGCACCACCTAACGCATCGATCTCTTTTACAAGATGGCCTTTACCGATCCCACCAATTGCAGGGTTACACGACATCTGGCCTATCGTCTCAATATTATGAGTGAGCAACAGCGTATTTGCACCCATGCGAGCAGCTGCAAGTGCCGCTTCTGTACCTGCATGTCCACCACCTACGACGATGACATCAAATGCTTCAGCATAAAACATGGTTAAACCTCACTATTAACTTACGATAAGCCGATTAAAAACTAATTTTTTTCACGCAGAGACTGCTGAAAAAAGGGCGCGTATTTTATCTGACTTATTGGATAAAGAAAATGATTAAATTTTCCTCAAAACCTGTTTTTGAAAAGGTGTGATCGAATTATAAGATCTTAAGATCTCTTTTAGATCTGTTTATTTTTACTTTTATTAGGATCATCAAGATCTGTGGGTAACCGATCAAAGCACATAAAGATCATCAAGTTACGCGATCAATAACATTGGGAAACCCCGATCCATAACCCTACCTCAAACTTGTGTATAAATGGCCTTTTTATCCACACCCCGAATCGTTTAAAAAGTTATTCTTTTTTCGATCAAAGCTTATGCACAGTGGTTTGTAGGATCCTATCCACAGGGGTGATCAAGATGTGATCCAATTGGGGATAAAATGTTTGCTATTTATGTATCGCGATCAAAAGATCGTGTAGATACGTGTGTTATAGCGTGATCACATTGTGGAGGAGATCTTTTCCAAAAGCTGTGATTAGATCGCGTGATCGCATTTTTCAACACCTTCAAAAAAAGTGCACGTTTTTAAGAACGACAAGATTATTTTTTCAAAACAGCCCATTTTTCAGGAGAAAAACATAGGAGATGACCAAAATTCAGTCACTTTTACAAGGAAGAAGTCGGTCTGTAAGAATGGTTATTTGTTTAAATGAAGGAGATCGTTGAGTGTATCTATGAATTAAAACCGTATTGTTTTGGTAAAAGCGTGATCAATAGGCTAAGTGATTCGCTATTACCTGGCACAACAGGAATATGCAATAAGGTTTAATGAAGGAAAAGACCTAGCAGAGTAAGGGCTAGGTTTCGAGAGAGAGGAAACCAGGTGCTATTAGCGCACCTGGTTGGGTTGATAGCGTGGCTGTGAAACAGAGCCTTCCATGTCTTCTTGTTCAATGGTTAAGCCTTCTCGGCGGCTTGGGCCTTGGAACCTAACCTTATAAGTATCGTATTCTTTAATCGACTCAAAACAATAGGGGCCAAGGGCATTTTCAAGTTCGGCTAAATTGTGATTGGTGATCAAAATACAGTTTTTCTTGTTTACTAAGCGCTGTCTTAGCAGGTTACCAAACCAGCTCTGCGCATTTTTCTTTAACACGCTTTCGTTTACACACACCTCATCAAGAATAAGCAGATCAACATCTAGCAGTTCCTGATTGATCTCCCTGAAGCGCTGTCCCGCGTTGTCTGAAGCCCCAAAATCAAACGAGAAATTGCGCATTTCAAGCAGTGTAGACAGTTGACGATAAAGCACTGAAATTTCGTACTGCTCTATAAGTTGATGGGCAATAGCACCGGCAATATGTGATTTACCACGACCGTAATCGCCGTAAAACAGCATCATATGCGAGCCGCTTTGACGCCATGCAGGGTCGTCATGGGCTGCAATAAAAGACTGAGCTATCGATACGGCTTCAATCACATCGTCACTGTCTTCAACTAAGTTGGCGAAGGTCCATTTGGGATTCAGATCAGAACGGCCATGAATAGCCTCTACACGCGCTTTTTTACTACGCTGCTGTAGTTGTGATACTTCTTCGTTCGCTTTCGCCTCGTACTGCTTACGCAGCGTTTTATAGTCGATGTATTCACGATTGGGATCGACGTCTTTGTTGAGCGCTCTCGCTAAATTAGCAATTTTGTCGGTTATACGATCCATAACGAATTAACTCTTCTTAGTTGCGGCATACTTTTCCACCAGCTTTCTAGCATTATCATCTGCTTCTATGCCGGCTGCAACTTTCACTTGTTGCGTTCCCACCACCTTTGTTGGGGCGTAGCCTGAAGCGAGACGCTTGCGCTTGATATTGTTGGCAAACTTTTGTGTCCATTGGAATTCGCTAAACACTGAACTTGGTCTTCCTAACCAATAGGCAATGAATTCACCCACCTCGTTGTCATCAAATGTTTTATCGATAATACCAAGTAGCGAGGCCATTTCTTCAAACAACGCTTTATTGGGCGTCCAATTAGGGGTCATGGCGCTATGACGGGCATGTAGTTGGTCGAAGTCCGATTGTGGCTCGCTTAGAAGCGGAAGAAGTAGGGTTTTCCCGTTGATTGTGTGCTCAAGATCAAGTTCAAGGGGCAGGGCAACCAAACCCACTTGTTCAAGCTGCTTAACCAAGCTATTGATTTGACGACCGCGTTGATAAGGTTCGTCTTTGCTGTCGCCGTTTAGCAAATTTAATAATTGCTTATAATCAATAGGGGCGGACGATGTCGTTGCCGCATTTGCACCTGTTCGAAGGCCAAGTAAATACAGTACCCGGCAATCGTTAGAAAGGGGAGATTGCAACGCCGCCAGTTCAGCTTGGGTAAGGTTGCTGTTCATCGCATTGGTTCCACGTAAAAACGCTTGTTAAGCATTGGCCAGCTTTTCGTCAAACCATTCTACGGCGGCCTCTTCAGGGATAGGGTGTTCCAGCACATCGATGTATAGCGCGTCGGTAATTAACGTGCCACCTGCGTTTTTAATATACTTTTCCATTTCTTTTGCGCCGAAACAAAAGGTGTCGTAACTGGTGTCACCTAGCCCAATAACGTAGGCATTTACTGCGCTTAAATCCGCGCCCTCTAGCTGTTTTGCGAACGGCTGGATGTTGTCAGGTAATTCGCCAGCACCGTGTGTTGATGTACACACGATCCACGTTGATTCTGTTTTAATCTCATCTAAATTTGGTTCAGCGTGAATAGTGTGGGTGTGCCCGCTCGCATCAAGTTTTTCCGCAATGGCATCTGCCACGTATTCTGCGGCGCCTAACATGGTGCCAACGATGATTTCAAAATGCTTGCTCATTATTAGGTTGCTTCTCTATTTACGATTGTCGTCTCAACGTAAGTACGGCTTATCCGTTACGTTATTCACCATCTTACTTGTAACTTTATTGGTTGCGCTACTTACCAATACAGAATGTGAAGTTTCTAGTATTTTCAATATGTTACGGTTTATAGGGAGTAAATATGGATCAAGAATGACCAAGGAACCTCGTAACCTACTGATTTAGCGTTTCCTTAACTTTACCTTGATCCCACGACTCACCCAACAGAAATATTTACTTGACATTTTTTGTCGACTAGTCGACTCTTATGTTATGGATACTACAAATAAATCAAAAAGTAAGCGCCCTGGGCGTCGGATCATCGGTATTAGCCTTTCACCTGAGATGGCGTGTGAGGTTAAAGCCGAAGCCGGTCGCCGGGGAATTTCTCTGCGAAAACTCTTCGAGGAGCTGTGGGAGTTGTATAAGCAGCAACCCCGAAAGGAACCATGAGAAACATTACTAATGAGCGTGAGCTGATTGGCCTAGCTTTGGCTCTTATAGGTTCGACAACCAAGTTGTCGTCCGAAGAGAGGGAAACACGAAAGGGCATCAGGCCAACAAAAAGCGAGCGCCTTATTGAGGCTACTCGAACAGCTATCCAAGCGGGCGACGATCCGCTGGGCCAAGCTTTTGCGGAAATAAGGCCGTCTGAAATCCGCCGGGAGAAAGGCGCGACGTATACCCCTGCCCCTATTATTTCCTCAATGACAACATGGGCCGCTGCTGAAGGAGCCCCTGCTAGGGTAGTGGATGCCGGGGCTGGTTCGGGGCGCTTTCTCATCGCAGCGGCGCGACTCTTTCCAAAAGCCAAGCTTATCGGGATTGAGTTTGATCCTCTGGCTGCAATGTTGCTTCGAGCAAACCTAACTGTATTGGGCCTTGCGAAGCGGGCAACAATTATAGTTGGTGACTATCGTCAGGCCGAACTTCCACGGATCAAAGGAAAAACGCTGTTTATCGGGAACCCACCCTATGTCCGCCATCATCTGATAAATGAAGCTGACAAAAAGTGGTTCGCTGATGCAGCAGCTTCTTTTGGGGTTCGAGCAAGCAAGTTGGCTGGTTTGCACATACATTTCTTTGTTCGCACTATGCAACTTGCTCGCCCAGGAGATTTTGGAGTCTTCATCACGTCGGCAGAGTGGCTTGACGTCAATTACGGTGCCACCTTACGTCAACTTCTAGCGGATGGGCTAGGTGGAGTCGCACTGCATGTGCTTGAACCGTCAGTTATGCCTTTCGCTGATGCCACTACCACCGGAGCTATAACCTGTTTCCGGGTAGGAGAAAGGCCAGACAATCTCTGTGTTCGGTCAGTTGAATCTCTTGACCGACTGAATGGTCTTTCGACTGGAACAATGGTCTCGTGGGATACCGTTTCAAACGCTAAGCGTTGGTCCACTATTGTAAAACCTGGCCCAGCAGTGCCTCCTGGATACATTGAGCTAGGTGAAATCTGCCGTGTGCACCGTGGACAGGTAACTGGTAGCAATAGTGTGTGGATAGCTGGAGAACATACAAAGGGCTTACCGGAGGGGGTTCTAACTCCAACTGTCACAAAAGCCCGCGATTTGCTTTCTGCTGGAGAGAGATTGTCCGATCACCAGCAACTGCGTCGAGTGGTTGATTTGCCTACCGATCTTGAACAGTTAGATGATGCTGCCTTATCGGAAGTAAAGAAGTTTCTTAGGTGGGCAAAACAGCAGGGGGCTGACCAATCATATATCGCGAGGCATCGACGCGCTTGGTGGTCAGTAGGACTCAAAGACCCAGCTCCTCTACTTTGTACTTATATGGCAAGAAGACCTCCTGCCTTTGTAAGGAATCTATGCGACGCACGCCATATTAATATAGCACATGGCCTATATCCTCGTGAGACGATGGATGATATAACACTTGACGCCTTGGCCGCTTGGCTCCGCGACAATGTTGGAGTGGAGAGTGGACGCACATACGCAGGCGGCCTTACTAAATTTGAACCTAAAGAAATAGAAAGAATTTGGGTCCCACGCCCAGATCAACTAGTTGTATGAAAAAACCACCGTATTGGACTACAGAACAATTAACTGATTGTGCAACTGCTGCTCGTTCAGCTTTTCGCGATGAAAGACTAAGCGAGCCGTTGGAGCGCTGGAAAAAGACTTTCGACGAGTATAGAGCACAATTTCACAGGCTGTTTGACGAGTTTGACATTGCGAGCCCAGAGAACCTATCCCCCGAAGATGTTGCTGGGATCTTCCAGGAGCAACTTGGTGATGCTCTTCGATATCTTGCTGGGCCGCCAATTTCTGCCGACGATCTCAAAGTATTGGCGGACGCATCACTAGGCCCAAGTGTTTTAGCGAACAATCCTGATCAGGCGCAGCGTCTTCTCGACACCATTTTGATTGCTATTGATCCAAGAAGATTTCCTTGGGTAGCTCAGGAACGCGCTCCAACCGAAGAGGAAAAGTCCGCCGCAATCCTCGCCTCGGCGGCACTCATCACTGCCCAAAGAGTTTCAACTGATCGTCGAAATGAAGGAAAAGACCAACAGGAAAATGCTGTAAAGGATTACTTGGTGAGCCTCGGTTTTGAGGAAGTTCCTGTTCGTCATATTCATACACTCACTGACGCTCCAGATATAGGCCAGTTTTGTAGTGAAGCTATGGTTGGCAGTAGAAAGGCCGACGTCCCAGTAAGACTATATGATGGCCGCTTGATGCCAATTGAATGCAAGGTTTCAAACAGCTCTACTAACAGTGTAAAGCGTATCAATAACGATGCGGCGGTAAAAGCTGGTATTTGGCATAGAGAATTTGGAACTAACCAAGTCGTACCTACGGCTGTACTCACTGGGGTGTTTAAAGTCCATAACCTAGAGCAGGCGCAATCTGGTGGTTTAACGCTTTTCTGGGCTCATGAGCTAGGAGAATTGGGTAAATTTATTAATAGCACCAGATCAAAAAAATAAGCTTCTTCGCTGTAAATTAACCTACCTATCTTCCCTTCGACTCATGTGGTTTTACTCGAACCACGTGAGTGATTTTTCCCTTTGCGCCCAAAACGGGCAAGAACACATCCGCCGATCTGATTCGTTCCGCGAGAAAATATCGAGGAACTGTTCAGCTATTGGAGGTGTGTATGAATGTAAGAACTCGGTCCATTGGGGTGCTCATTGGCATAGTTGCCCTGGTGGTCGGCAATCAAGCCGTCGCTCAGCAAAGCGCAAGCGTGAGCGAGAAATCCGCCCGGGAAAACCGCTCTCAGCTCGAAAAATCCATCAACGAAGAAAACTCTAAAGAGATCCAGCGACAGAACGGCCAAGAAGAGCGTACCGGTCAGGAATCTCGAACGACAGAAACGGATTCCCAAAGAGATGCCACGGAACTATCTAACCGCAAGCAGGCGCAAGATACCGACCGGTTGTCGGTAAAGACAGCGCCACTCGCACTTATGAATGAGCTATTTGCCTATGTTGAGCAGGGCCGCTCAACGTATGGACCTACCGCGTCTGCCATTAAGAGCTGTTCTCTTGTTACAAAGCCCCGCGCGCCTCAGTTTCCCCGTAGGGAGCCGAAACCGGTTTTAACCAGTGCTCAAGCTTGTATGGCCTGGAACAAAGAAAAAACGCTTGGTCAGTGTCAGCTTGAGGTAGAACAAGCTGCCTACAACTGGGCAACTACCGGCATGCCCTCGACGATGCGTATCCCAGCACAGTACCTCCTCGATGATGGGGCTTGCTGGGCATTATATGGCTTGGTCGCTGAGGCAACTATGGATGAGCTCGCCTCGGGGCAGTCCATTCCTATAGGACAGAGCGTGAAAGTTGGACTTGCGCAGGCTATGAGCCATCAACTAGGTCGCGAAGACCTCCCTGAAGCAGCTCGAAAGATAGCCAAGAGGCAGTTTGGAGAGAATTGTGTTGTCCCTACCAGCAGGGGCTATCGCTACGAGGGAAAGTATGACTGGAGCTGTGGAGCGTTCAGTGTGGACCCTAAGAGCTTAACCGCGTCGGTTGGCGAATTAACGGTTTACGGTCGGGGCAATTCTATTTTCGGTCAAACATGGGATCTAGAAACATCACGGTCACAAGATGTGCTCTATTCACGATCCCGCTCAATTACTGATAGCTCTGAGCAGTCCGCATCCGACGCACAGTACGCAAGCCTAGATAACCGCCAGAGTCAGTCTAAAAACCTTTCCATGCGCATTTCTGAACGCCTTCAAACAGAACGTGCGGCCAACGTAACGAACTCGGCTGAAACCGGCTTCTCTGTTTCTCAACCAGGTATTAAAAATAACTAAGGATACAACTATGAAATCTATACTCTACGGCATCGCTATTTCTATGCCACTTACAGCAATAATTGTGTATTTTGCTTTATCTGGACGGCAAGAGGTCGTGGTTCAACAGAAAGCCCACGAGGTGCAACAGCAGATCCAGTCTGAAGAATTCAGACGCGATTTCGCGCAAGCGTGGCATGATTTCGACAATCCGCCAACCGCTGAAGAGCAAGCAGCGCAAGAGAAGACCTTTGCTGCTCGGCAAGCTGAAAGAGAAGCTCGAATTTCGCGCTTGGAACAGCAGCGAGAAGCACTTTCTGGTGATATGGATTTGATGTTTGAGCAGCTCGATAGCGACATGGAGGACATGCGAGCCGCCTTGCGTGAGGCTGAAGTCAATCCTCCTAAATCCAACTAATCATAAAAAAGCCCCGGATGTACCGGGGCTCTGTGATACCAGCCTGACTGCTACAAGCTCAACCCTTTGTCCCGGTCACGTTCTTTCTGGTGACCAATAGTCGCATCTTGGGCTTTTTCTGCGAGTTTTGCTCGCTCCTTCTCCCGACCCTCTGCCTGAGATACTACCTTCCGATGCTCTGGGCTTGGTTCGTAGTGCATGAACTGCTTTCGGGCGCTTTGAGTTAGCTTGTTATGGGTCTGCACAATGAGCTTGTCTGCCTTTTGCTCCTGCCCGCTTTTCCAAAGTTCACGAGCCTGAGATATGGCATGTGACATTACCTGGTTCCGCTCCGCTGTAGCATCCTTAATATGACTATGAGCAAGCTGCTTTTCTGCGGCTTTGCTAATTTTCGCGAGCTCACCTTTGATTTCGGAGACTAGCTCGCTCTTCAGGTCAGTTTTTTGCTCCTTGTCAGGGCTTATAAAAGCTTTCTCGACTAGCTTTGCGGCCATCCAAACGAGACCTACAGCAGCCTCTGTGAAAATGTCATTCTGTAGGTATCCTCGTTGATGGTTGTTCAGCATTTCGCTGACCCAATTTTCCTTCTCTGGTCGCTGAAATCCAGCAGATTCGAGCCGATGAACCAATTCCGCAGTTTTCTCAATGGCCTCTATTTGCTCTCTCGGTAGAGCGGACTCCTCCCTGAGCTTGCTAATATCGAGAGACGATTGCTTCAGCGTTGGTTCGGTCTGACTATTCGTAAATTGCTTTATATTGGCTTGATCCAGAGAAGACTCTGCTGCCTTGTTTATCTCAGACAAAAACTTATGTGGGTCGGAATGATCTGACTTAGATAACGAGTCCAAAATACTCGCTACTCTCGCTTTATCTTTAGTATCCATAGTTTATTCCTTATCAATGTCGGTGGGTTACTGTCAGGATGCCGTTCTCTAACTTGGCACTGACATAGTTATCCGGATGAAGGATATGTTCGAGATGCGCTAGCGTTTCCCGCATTTTTTTTTCATGCTGATCAATAGTTTTCCGAGCGGACGCTAGCTGTTTTTGTAGCATCCGGTCGGCGCTTTCCGCATCGGTATTATTAGAGTGGCGAGGAAGTAAATGTTTTAAGATTCCCATGGTGAAACTCCTTGCTTAGTTTCTTTTGTACACAATCATGCAAGAGACATTATTTCGCGTTTTCTACTTGAAGCAGCGGTCGCTAATTGCCCGTTTGGGGCGCAAAGTTAAAAAAGGGGCCAACAGGCCCCGAGGTGAACTAAAAGGAAGTAACTTTATGTATTCCTCTCTCCATAGAAGAACGAGGAAACACCGAAGGACATTTTGATACATCTGGTGCGTACGAGCTGGCAGTGAGGTCACGGGAGCATGTGAAAGCGTCCGCTCGGCCTGCGGCGCGCATCAACTCAGCCCTGTTGCCGAAGGCATTTGACAGGTCTTCGAGGGTACTGCAAGCAGGGTATAACCAAGTCACTAGGTTGGAATTCTTCGCCGCATAGGTTGTACAAGTCTCACGTTCGTGAACAGTTGACCGTGAACTCATGCCGCTGTCCCGCTTAAGATCCCGACGACGCGTATAAAATTTCTGGTCTTTATGATTCGGTCCAGGGTAAGCCCAGCTCGGAACGGCGTATCCGTTCGAGACTGGAGAGTATTCTTCCATGTACTGTCGAAGCAGCTTGGATTCACTCGCAACTAATTCAGCTACCTTTTCCCAGTTGTAGTCGGACCACGTGAGGCAATGCCAACCTCCGTCTGTCGGGCGAGGCTCAAAGCCCAGGGCTACCGCGATTTCATCCACTGGCACGGGTTCATTGTTCCGAGATCCGGAGCCGAAAGGTGAGCACATGCCGCCCAAGTGCCACGGAAGGATTCCCTCAGAACGTCCGACGAAGGCCGGCAAAGGCGCAGTGGGAGTGCGCCATTCACCGTCATCTGATAGTGTCCAAAGCGCTTTGGTGACCTCATTAATCGAGCCAACCTGCTGTTGCATGGCTTTGGTGGTCATTTCCAACGCTCTATGTGCACCTGCACGATCAATAGCCGCCGCGAATAAGGAGCCCTTTACATCGGCAAAGTGTACGTTTAGAACATAGTGAGCATGGTCTGTTGGTGTCCCGATGGTGCATTTACTACCATATTCTCGAAGTGCTCTCTGACGATGCTGTTCGAGAACTTCGTCATTTTCTCGCGCAATTTGCCACTCCACAAAGTCATCGAGGTCCATCTTTTTGCCCGCTTCCAGTTCGGCTCTCTGCCATTCCCCTTTCTGTAGATCCGGGGTACTGGCATAGGTAACTCGCCGCTTAACCTCTTCATCAGCATACTGGGAGTAGGTCAGAATATTGTCTGCCTCTCCAAAGCATTCAGGGTTACGGATTTTTCCTTCAAGTTCAGCCCGACGATCGAACATCTCTTCTGTCCAGGCGTCAAATGCCTGCCACTCTGCGCCAAAGGCAGACAGCATGACTGCGGCAGAACGCATCGCTGCCGGTGAGCCAAAATCACTTTCCACAAAGCCGACTGAGTGCAGAGTCGTTAGCGCTCCTCCAGTGTCTATTGCAGCAACTTGTGTTTCAGGTTGAGTGGCATCACCGGTTAGGCCAGTGACAGGGTTGGACAGAGACGCGCAACCGCCTAGAAGGGCGACGCACACAGCCGTCGTAAATGGTTTGAGTATTTTCATGGGTTATCCTCCGTTTTGATATAACAGAGGTATTGTCCCGTAGACAGAGCAGAAACCTCGCCTGCGCTTTTGCCCGTTTGGGGCGCGTAGGGGAATTGACGGTGAAAACTTTCACATGTGAAAGAAATGGTATTTCCGATTACCGTAATTATGATAATTACAGTTATGATTTATACCGCCGTCCGTGGCAGTTATCGTTGTCAGCGAGACAGTTCTATCCCTTCACGGTCGCGCCCTTGATCGTGCTGGGGAGATTCCTGCCGCTTTTGCTGTTCCCTCTGAGTCATAACAGGATCCCAGAGTTTATCCATCAGATGATCTAGCGGGGCAAGGTCCCTGAACCGGCTTTCTTTGGCCGCCTGCTTCTGGCCTGTGCGTTGCTCTACGGCCTTGATAAGACCCTCTCGGGAATCCGTATAGAGGTAAACTCCATTCTTTGCCCGTGAAATCTGGACATAGAACTGTTCGGTATTCAGCAGTGCCTTTCTGTCGGTCTCCGCGTGCACAAAGACGTTCTGAGCTGTTTTACCCTGGGCGGCATGTACGGTCATGGCATACCCATGATCCCAGTGGGAGTTTCCCAGCTTCGACATGTCGAACTCGGCAGTTTTTCCATTGGCAAGACGGAAGGTAGCGGTCGTCCCCTCAATTTTCTCTACAGTAGCCCAGTCGTTGTTCAGCCTGCCAGAAGGCTTATCATTGTCGCGCCAGACAATCTTTTCACCAACTGCCAGGCCGCTTTCGGCCAGGCTGAAGATCTGGACATTCTTGGCAGAATAACGCTCTGGAGAGAAACGTATTAAATCTGCCTGCTCAACCGAACCGTGCAGTTTTAGCAGGACATCCTGACCCTCACGCCCAACAACCTCGTAGTATGCTCCCTGCTTGATGCCTTCTCTCTTGAAGCTGCGGGCAAATCGGACGATCCGGCCATCTTGATATGTCCTAGTCAGTCGCCGCTCGGCTTCAGTTGAATCGACGGAAGACAACCGCTGAACCCGAATTTCGTCGCTAAGGGTGCCTTCTTCCTTCAAAGCACTGCGAATAAGATCATTGGTACGGCTCCTACCTTCCCGGCTGGGCTCTAGAATGATGCTTTTGGCTCGCTCGTCTGGCGCGAGAGCCATGTAGTCCTTCACAAGCTCTTCCCTACGCAATTCACCGCTTTTTTCATGGTCGATTTTTCCATTCCCTTTCTGGGCGACCATCTCCTTGATCACACTACCGCTTTCTTGGATTCGGTCGAGTGCCTGTTTCGCCTTCTTCATCAAAGAGAGATAAACCGCATCCCTAGTTCCTCGGTTAGTCTGCCTAACGATTTCTTCTAGATGGTAGGTTTCCATCCCGTGATTCTGAAGCTGTCTGAAGCCAGCTCCAGCCTCTACAGAAGCTAACTGGCGAACATCACCAGTCAGCACAACACGAGCCCCCGATTGGCCCGCACGTTGCAGGAGGTCTCGCATTAGTTTGGTGCCGACCATGCTGGACTCATCCACAACCCAAAGTTGAGGCATTTTCTCCAACATTTTTCCAAGCTCTTTACGTTCTGCCTGTAGCTCCGCTTTTTCATATCGGAATTCATCGAGCCGTTTCTGGTAGAGGGGGGAGTTATCAGGAATCCGAACTCCCGTTTTTTCGTCCGTGCCTGGATTGGCGAGAGCTTTTTCGAGTTGGTCCAGTCGCTTGTCGATTTTGTCGATCTGGGAACGGGTTTTTCGTTCTTGAACCCACTCGTTCCGGCTCTGTGCTAGAAAGGATTGAATGGTTCCAGACTGAATTCCAGCACCATCAGTCAGGCTCTGCCCAGCAGAGTTCGTGGGAGTAAGCCCCCTCACCTCATATCCCATCTCCCTTGCTGTCTCAGCTACCGTTCGTAGGACCGAGGTGGTTTTAGCAGTACCGGCGAAGCCCTGAACACCAATAATCCGGTTTTTTGAGGTGAGAATTCCCTCGGTAGCACGCTTCTGGTCAGAGTTCCACTCGTAACCGGCGGCATTGGCCTTCTCCTCTGCCTTGGCGATGGCCCCTGTCGCTCTGTCCTTACTGCAAAGAGACCCGGCGCGATTTCTGCCGATGTACTCCTCCTTCAGCATTTCGTCTTCGATTACGATGGCCGCTTTCGAGGTGTAACCTCGGACATCTATCTCCTGCTGACTCACCTTGTCGTAGATGCGGACGGACTTTTCTTGAAGCAATCCATCATTCGCCGCTGCTTCGATGGCGTTCTGGACATCAGTAAGAACAACCCGAGATCCAGCGTAACGGCTGGCTTCTTTAAGAAGCTCGTGACGAGACCAAGAGGTGTCACGTTCACCAAGGTGTTCGGCAGCCCACATTACTGCCTCATTGGCTAGCTGAACCCGCTCCAAAAGAGCTTCTGTCTTCTTTTCAACCGTCGGTTGATTTACCGTCGATTGAGCAATGACTTCCTTCAGTTCATTAAGTCTGTCTCCTCCGATTTCGTTATGCCATCGTTCAAGAAGCTCGCCGCGCTCAGCGTGGACCTTCCTATCCCGTGTATCGAGGGTGGCTGTTTCTTTCTCGGCGGCAGTCGCTGTGTCTCTAGTTTTTCCAAGCCCCTCTAAGGCACCCTCAATTGCTTGGCTTCGTTTAGAGTATTGATCGATAAGCTCTTCAGGAACTCCCCGAATCTCCCAACTCCCATCTTTACCATGCTCAATTTCATAGCCCAGAGGAGTCGTCCTTACAGCCAAGTTTTGCCGATAAACGAGACCCAGATGCTTCTGGTCGATGAAAAGTGGCTTGTTCTCGATAGATCTCCATTGTCCGTCTGCTCGTTGGGTCGCATTCATAACCACAGAGTGGGTGTGCAGAAACGGATCAAGAGCGCGGCTAGTTGTATGCTTGAAAGTGGCAGCTACCATCGAAGCAGTTTTCTCGTAATCAACTGTGTTCTCAGCTCGGTTACGGTTCCTGGTTACAATGTACTCTTGCTCTATATAACGAAGCGTAGCCTTCACCGCCTCATCGTGGGCTTCCAGTAGCCGCTGGTCACCTGCGACCTCGGCCAGAATTGAAACGCTCTTTGGTGCTGAGAAAGTTAAGTCAATTCCTGGTTGATGCTTCCATTCGCCGTCTCTGACAGTTCCAAGTCTCTGCCCGTCCGGGAGCTGGCCTTCCAGGAGAGCTTTGAAGGTTTCTCGGTCCACGTCTCCTGACAATCCAAGCGTTTCCGCTCCGTCGCCAAACCATTCAGATGGTGACAAACCATCAACGTAATAATCGTCTTTTTCAAAGTAATGGCCTGCCTGAGAGGCACTTTTTATAGCTTTTGGTGACATCATGATTTTTTATCTCCTAACAAATCCGAAAACACGTGATCAACCTCCATACCGGCGGTATCCAGCGCGGATTGGGCTTCGGACACGCTTTTGATCTCGTGTGGCTCATTGGCGGATGGCTGATTCTGTATGCCTTTAGGGCTTTCCAACTCCACAGCCTCCGCTGCATCGGCCCTCGAAGCCCTAGCCGCATTGAGCAGGCGCATCCCTACCGTTTCGTTCTCATCGCCCAGGACAAAGCCCTCTGCAATCTTCGGAAACCTGATGAAAGGCACGTCAATACGCGCTTTGGCCTCTACGCCCCAGATCTTTGCGTAACAGGACAGGTCCGGCAGATCCATGATCTCGCTAGGTAGCACAATTTTTCGGTTCTGGCGTTTGGAGGAGACTCTTACGCCGTCACGGATGTCGTCAGCGGAGTAGTTTAAATCTTCGTCAATTTCCTCTCGCTCGGCTTCGCCAAGTACCTTGGAGACCCATTCAGCGGTATCTGCGTTGTTTAGACGGAAGTGGAGCTGGGTAGAGCACAGACCAAGAATGGTTCTGGACGTATTCTTCCCAAACTCCTCTTCGAGCTGATTGATTTCCTGAATACCTAAGACAACCGCTGCCCCAAATCCACGCCCCTCAGCCATAAGCATTGAGAGAGCCGGAATTCTCTTCAAAGAAGGCAATTCATCCACAATGAGCCAGAGGGTTCGGTCGTTATTAACTCCACGAGCCATCAGCCCCTTAGCCACTGACTGAATCCACGTCGAAATCAGAGGCTTCTGAATCTCAATGTCCGATTCTCGTACCGGCAGGAATAGCCATGAATCATCAGCACCTTGTTCGTCGCCTTGAGCAATCCAATCTCGGATTGAGAAAAATCCACGGGAGTCCGACTCTTTCAGTAACCGGAGTGGCAAGACCCCATTTACGAGAGTTGACCGAATACTCGCCAATGTTTTTTCATTGCCTTTAGAAAAGTGGGTTTCAGCCGGTGTCCCCGCGACTAATTCGGTTAACAATTCCAGGTCACTCCATGCCGTAGCCTGCAAAAGCGTGGATAGAGAGCGGAAGCCATCCAGATAGAGTTTCTGTAATGCTGCTGAAAACACATGACGAGGGGAATCTCTGAAAAATGGGTCTCCACCGTTGGACTTGTTCTCTGGGATAAGAGTTTCTGCGATCCAGTCAGCGTCAAAAGGAGAGACCATTTCTTCCCACGGCGTCCATTGGTGCGACCGACTGTCGGACGGGTTAAGGATATGGTCAACTCCGTCTCGGTAGAACATTTCAACGAACTCGCCTTTCTTATCGTAAATCACAGCCCTGTCACCACGAGCACGAATTGCCTTGAGCAAATGAGTTAAAGCTGTCGATTTACCCGCCCCGGTCGTACCACTGATAAGAGTGTGCTTTTTTGAAAAGCCGACAGGTAACGGTAAATCGCCGATAGTTATACCGGAGGGGCCATGTTTGTCGATAACCTCTTTCTTTAATTCTTCAGCTGATACCAATTTTGCTCCGCGAATGTATTTATCAACCTTAATATCCTTTCCTCGTTTCGCAGCCTTGAAAGCGAAAACACCTCCTAACGGGGTATATAGAATAAAGACTGCAAGGAAAGACCATCCAAATTGCCCAATAACCTGGCTAGCAGATCCCTTAAAGAATTGTTCTTCCGTTATAACTTTGAGCGGGAGAGTGCTATTGCCTTCTATTGGAACACACTCGCTTATGGTTATTGATGAAAATGGCTGTATAAGACCCTTCAAGTGCGCCCAGCAATATGTAATAGCATTACTCAAGACACACTTATCAAGAGATACCCATATGTATAAACATGAAACTACAGTAGCTATGATAAGCCCAAGTAGAACCAACCAGGCGAAGCTGAAGAAAAACATTTGTTGACCGTGGAGCCATGTGTCGGCTCCACGAATAAAATCACCCACTTTTCCTTTTCTAATCTCCGGCATTATCATCTCCTCCATTAAAATGCTGACGAAGCTTTTTAGTTCCATGCGAAATAGCTTGTTTCGCTTCAGCCATCTCGTCGGGGGAGCACGTCTTTTTCAGCAAATAATCGACTGTTGCAACATTGATCGAAATCAGGTTAACCAACTGCTCATAGATGCTTTTCTGGTCCCCTTTAACAAGACGAATTTCGTTTAAAACTGAGTCGTCGTTTATGGCCTGCTCGATTAGGGAAACTGCCGTTTTACTGATGGTCTGGCCCGACTCTTGGGCCAGCTCCTTCAGCAAAAGGTGAACAGCTCGGCTGGGATAGATCTGAATTCGATAAGCCTTAGAAACTCCCATTAGTGTCCCTCCTGCACCCTGTTTCTGTGTTCCTGACTCCCTTGTAACTCCGAACGCTTGGAGGTGCAGGGAGTCCCCTCAGACGGTGCGACAGCGCCGGATGAGACAGCCCACTCGCGGTGAGTGGGGTGTGGAGAAAAATCAGGACGAAGGCCTGATTTTATGACCCCGTGCTGGGGTCCCCGAGCAGCTAGGCTTGGGGTGGTGTTTGGAGGGAAGTCTGCAAGTCTCTGGAACTGCTCCGCGAGCTTTTTGATGGCATATTCGCGTCGCTTTTCTCCCAAGATTGCGAGCCGAAATACGATAGTTTGAATTGCCTGTTCAGCACTCAAAGTATCTGCCGCCTCTTCCAGAATTCTCAGGTATGTGCTGCCGCAACAATGGAAGCATGTGTGTGGGCTATCAAGGCTGAAAATATTGCGACGCTTCATTACTCAGCCTCCCGTTCTTTGCTATTCGTTTGAAAGTCGATAATCTGTACTTGTTCGCAGCCTGGAAAGGAATCGCGAGCAATCTCTTCCCATGATTGCGCTTCAGCGGCATTCATAGGTGGGTTTTCACCAATAGCCACGCGGCATTTGGTTTCACTCTGGGTTCGCTCGAATCCTAGTGTTGGATCCTGGTCTCTCAACGAAGCTGAACCAGATGTAAAACTAAAAGCTGAGCAGTTATCCAATACCTTATGCCGGTATATCACCTCATCTAATGTTGCTAGTGCTTCCTGAAGGCTGGGGTTTTCTTTAGCATCAAACTCTGCGAGACAATGTGTCTTCCCATCAGAAGTTATGTTTTTATAGAAAAAATATCCGTCATGTGTATAAGCGCTGACGGTTTCGCCATTATCAAAATGGGTCGTGTATTCAGGTAATGGTGGAAATAAAGAGCAGCCCGTTAACGACGCCCCGATTACAGCCATACCAATAACAAATACTTGCTTGTTCATATGTCATATCTCCTCTTAGTTGATGACTGAGGTAGGCTCGCACGGGACTCCCAGAATCGACCCACGTAGAATTGCCCGTTTTGGGTGCATAGCAAAAAAAGATAAATTTCTTATCAGAAAGACTTGAAGATAGGCACTATATGCCTATAATTAAGATGAGGGCCGGGCATTCTGCCAAGGCCAAAACCAGAGGAATCTGATGATGAATACAGCAACTAACCTAAACGCTGATAACTTTGTTTTCGCGATGATCTGCGACGTTCTTGCCGATCTGAAGGTAGCTGACCCGCTATCTACCGCTATGGGTTGGGAGGAGTATCAGACCAGAGAGGGAGACATCTACCTTGCTCCCGAGGGGTTCGCTCCTGTCATGGTTTACCGCACTTCCGAGCACCACTGGGAGATCGCACGGGGCGACCAGCTCGGCCTTGAGGTCACCAAGGAGGCTGTTCGAAGAGCAATTCATGGCTTCGGTCTAAGCGAACTAAGACCGTTACTGGAACGGCTCCAGCAGGCGTAACAAATTCATTCGCCCCGGCCTACCGGGGCCTTCCTATTTGAGGTGAAGTTGCTCCAAAAGGACTCTCAAGAGACCTTGCAGCACTACCCTCCCTCATCCTGGAAAGTCTTGAGCCCCAAAGGGCCTCATAAAAGACCCAAGTACACAAAGGAAGAAAAATGTCACAACAAAACAAAATAGAGGTTCGCCCAGAAACATTACGTCCATTTCCTGAGTGGGAGCCACCTTCGCCAGATGAAATAAGACAAGTTTTCGTCCTGGCAGGTGAGCGACGTGGTTTAAAGAAACTAACTGGAGCACAGGTAGCGGATCTGGTTGGCGCTTCATCTACCGGTGCTGGGGTCGGCAAAGGCTCTCGCACTGTGAGGAAGTGGGTCGGTGGTGAGTCTCGGATTCCCTACGGTGCGTGGGCAATATTGTGCCACGAAGCAGGTTTTGGACTGATTTGGCGCTCAGAGGGTCTCGAAAAAGACCCGAGCGGTTCAGGTTCTGGTAATCCGGAGATATAGGGTCTCATAAAAGTCTTTTGTGAGGCCTGATCCTTTACCCCTGATTATATCTGACCCTACCCAAGTGGATTTGAGTCCCGAAAAAGTCCTTTGCGAGACCTTCAATGGAACGCCGAAAGGAAGACGCGGGTAGTTCGGGTCTTGCAAGAGACCTTTGAGAAGCCCTGTTCGGCGTGAAACGATTATTTTTACTCTGCACCCCAAATGGGCAATTAGCGACTCGTGCTTAGGAAGAAAAATACGGCAAAATGGGTTCAATAATATTGATAAATAGGTATTAAGTGCCTATAATTAAATTGAGAGCAACAGGAGAGTTAGATATGACCGAGCAATTTGAAATGAAGATCATCGGTGTATTTGCAGGACTGGCGATTCTGGAGGCGGTCGGTATCGATCTGCTGGGATTTGCACACAAAATACTTGGTGCGCTGATTGTTTCAGGTTTCGCTGGCTAACATAGTCAGGCACAACGAATAAGTGGGTAGCTGGCCCCTGAAAAGAAGCAGCGAGTAAAAGCAACCTCGGGTTCACTAACTTGCAAGGTGAATGGGCCGGAGGCATCTCCTTGGGGAGAATTTTTGGGAAAGCGGAGCATTGTCCACCGCGAGTCTGCACATCTCATCAAGTGCAGGCGGCCTTTCGGGTCTTTATCTGGCCTGTCTGGTTAATGCGTCTCGCCATTAACCCCCGTCGTATCAGGCACGGGCGGGGCCGAGAGCTGTTTTCAGCCGCGAGCGCAGTGCCTCAACAATGTCAAAAGTTGAGGTTTTTCATGAAAATACAAAGCAACCCCCATTCTCTTCGTGTCCGGCAGTTTGTGGCGTCGGAACTTTTCTCTCTCATGCTAGATGTTACAGCGGCATACGATAGCCCAGGTTACCGGTCGTACTGTGTCCTCGTACTAGCTCGCCATGCTCGACTCTCCACATGTCAGGCGCTACTCATCGTAGATCGCGAAATCCAACGCCGTAAGTCAGCGTCTGCTCGCTCATGGACAGTTTTCTCAGCGTCTGTAGGTGGTGCGGCATGATCGACATTCGTTCAGCTTTTGAATGTGAACCTGCACCTATCGACTATGTATTGCCTGGTATGGTGGCAGGAAGCGTGGGAGCTATCGTTAGCCCAGGTGGAGCTGGAAAGTCGATGGCCGCTCTACAAATAGGTGCAACGTTGGCCGGTGGTCCCGATTTGCTAAACTTGAGCGACATGCGTTCGGGGCGAGTGCTATACCTGCCAGCGGAAGATCCGATTTGTACTATTGAGCACAGGCTGCACTACTTGGGCAAACATCTTGCTCCCAATGAACGGGAGTTGGTTGCTCAGAATCTTCTAATCGAGCCGCTTGTTGGCCGCGAACCGAATGTGATGGATAGCCGTTGGTCAGATGCGCTGGTCCGAGCTGCTGACGGCACGAGACTATTAATCCTAGATACACTTCGCCGATTTCACTCATACGACGAAAATGATTCTGGCGCAATGGCGGCAGTGGTCGGTCGTTTAGAGAGTATTGCCCAAGCGACCGGATGTAGCATCCTGTTTCTTCACCACACCAACAAAGGAGCCGCATTTCTTGGGGCTGGTGACATGCAACAGGCTAGTCGCGGATCCTCAGTTCTGACAGATAACATCCGGTGGCAGGCATACCTATCATCTATGACTTCCAATGAGGCTGAAAAATGGGGCGTAGATGAGGCAATGCGGAGCCACTTTGTGCGACTGGGTGTATCAAAGGTCAATTATGGACCCCCTCTCCCTGAAAGATGGCTGCGACGCCATGAAGGAGGGGTTCTCAGTCCCGCAGTCTTAGAAAAGCAGGAACCAAAGCGCAAACAGTATGTAAAGCAAGCAACTAAAGCGGAAGCAGCAATAGGGGGTGACGATGACAACTGGTAATAAAGTCACTCCTACCAGCACAGCTTTACAAGCTAGAGTTGTATTGTATCAGCCGACTCAGCGGCCCCGCGAGAGACAAGGCGACTGGGTGGAAACCAAATTCGGTCGTTGCCGTGTAGCAGGCAGGCTGGGGCAGCGACACGCAGACGTTGTTGAGGCTCTCATGTATGTTTCCGAACGCAAGCGCGAAGTATCGGATGGAGGTATTGAGCTGTTGGTTGATCCCGCTAAGGTGCGGCGGACGCTATCTGACCACAATTACAGCCTGAGCCGCATTCAGGCCTTACTTCGGGATCTGAGAAGCGCAACCGTTGAAATAATTACGCCGGAGCTGGAGGGGTCTGGCGACCGGATTATTGGAGGGTTGATTGATCATGTGATCCCGTCTCCTAAGACTCGGCATAACCCGCTCACAGGGGGCCAACGTAACCTATGGCGGGTGAGGCTAGGAATAGCTCTGGTAATGTTGCTGGAACGCGATCTCAACCTTTACTACTCACCAGAACCGATTGCCCGGCTTCAGCATGGCGTGAGCCAGGCAGTGGCCCGGCATGTACTTACCCATCAGCACGACCCTAGTGGTGGTTGGCACACCGACACCCTGCTTCGTGCCGTGTATGGTCAGGACATTACCAGCATGGCTCTTCGCAATGGGCGACGGAGACTGAAGGAGGATGCCGAAGGTCTAATGAAGGTAGGAATTGAGCTATGCGAAACGGCAAAGCGAGTAATACGTGCCACAGCGGCCTGATTGGATTTTAGTGTCGGGAAAAACGTGCCACACCGGCCTTATAGCGTGCCACAACGGCCCGACAGTGTGCCACAGTGGCCCGAATGTGTGCTACAGCGGCTCGGGTTTAGCAAGTTATTCAGTATATTCAGGATGTTCAGGGCGGCACAGCCGCCCGCCTTTAGAGCGTGCGGCTAACCGCCAAATTCTCCGGCCCTTCGGGCCTGCGCGGGCTTCGCCCTTACCATACTGGCCAGTGAAAGGAGGCCGTTAGGCCGACTCCTGCATGGTAGAAGCAGTGTCCAAGTGGGCAAGACTTTCACATGTGAAAGTCTTTACTCACTGTCCATGATGTCAGCCAACCATTCAAACTCGCGGCAACACACTGTTCGAATATTTCCAGCAATAGCGTCGTCGCCGTGCCTGTGGCTAGAGATACACAGGTAATAATTTTGATCACGGTGCTTGGCGTATACGATCCACTCTCCAGTTAGCCGCCCCTCATCACTGCGTTTCTGGAAAGGCTTTTCTACTAATGCACTTACCAAGTCGCTGATCATTTCCGGGGTAACCCTGTCTCCTTTACTGGGATGGAATGCCGTCTCAACAGCCTGACGAACACCACGTCGTCCAAGTTCATTGGACAGATTATGTGCTACGGTTGAAGGAAGCGATGCAAAGAAGTGTTTGTGCCACAAGCCCCTGAGTGGTTTACGTTTATATGGAGTCTCCGGTTTCATGTACGATTGGCTGCCTTGTTCCAGGGATTTAATCTCTTGGGTCACCAGATCGGGAGGAATTCCTTGGTGCTTCTCCATCGAGTAAAGGTTGAGGAGAAATAGATGGCTATAGCGCCCAGGTATCAACCGATCAATGCCGTATAACTCTGCGAAGCCGTTGAGTTGGTCTGCTGTTACGGTCTCGGCATGGTCCCCGAGATGAACTTGGAATTCAGTTT
Organism: Alteromonas sp. 07-89-2; assembly: GCF_013113925.1. Lineage (NCBI taxonomy): Bacteria > Pseudomonadati > Pseudomonadota > Gammaproteobacteria > Alteromonadales > Alteromonadaceae > Alteromonas > Alteromonas sp. 07-89-2. The sequence goes on from NZ_VTYM01000006.1 coordinate 100,080, forward strand.
TTGGATAGTTACCGGCCATTAATAAAGTTCTTCCTCTGAGTTATATACAGAACGTTAGCATGTGGTTGAGAGGCTATAAACTTTCACATGTGAAAGATTTTGTTGCCACGTCACAACAATAGGCTACCCGTCTCGGTCACCGTTTTTGGGTACGCATCAAAATATATTGCTGTTGCGCCCTAAATGGGAAATTTCACACCCGTCATTTTCATTCATGCTGTTGGACAATTCACCTGTACTAACTACAGGAGAAACTCATGTCCTCAATGTTCGACAAATTCCCACTGGATCAAGAAATCCCCGGATTCTTTAATGGCTTCGACTCTCGTCGTGAGATGGAAGAGGCGAATCGTGAAGCTACAGATCGACTTTTAGAAGAGATGTCCCGACAGGACAAAGCAAGAAAGCAGCGTGTGCAAGCTGGGCTACCAGCTCTTCAGCGCCTTCTGGAGGTCGCACCCGGGCACCACGGACAGGCCAAGCATATCAGGCGTTTTCTTTTATCTCTCTACAATGGTTTCGAGTGGCCGCTCGACATGCGTCGTTTGCGTGGTCTGGACACTGATTTACAACAAGCGGTTTTAGCTGTCATTGAGTTAGATTGGTGTGGCAGAGAAATTCACTCATATATTGATGATGGGGATGAGCTATTTCAGCGATTCTGGGAGCTGGAATCACCCATCATGGAAGAGCAAGACAACTAATCGCAAATTATAGCTACAGCTAATAACGGGGGCGCTGCCCCCTTTTTTAATGCCTGAAATTTAGAACTCGAATCGGAATTACCGTAATTACGATAATTATCATAATCGATACATAAAGGTCGTTTTCCGACTTTCACATGTGAAATTTTTCACCTCCTCTTTTAAAAGAAAATCGCTTGTCCGCCCAAAATGGACAAATAGCGACCCGTGCCTCTGACACTATCTACGAAATAATTGCTCCTGCGTTAAACACCGTAATTAACAGGAGAAAATTACATGAAAACCAAAACTATTCCTTTTGCTATGGCCTCTGTTATTGCTCTGGTCGGAACGTCCGGGGCGGTTATGGCTGAAACTGGGTCTGCTACCGCAGAAGTAACCGCCATGCCTCCGGCTTTGAGTATCCAAGAAATTCAGCCTTATCAAATGCAGATTGAGCGTGCTCCAGGTGCAACCATGCCCACCGGCTCCATCAACCTCAAACAATGGTCCTCGAATGGCATTCTCAAAGACCCCGCAGAGAGTGTGATTCCTGGCTGTTTGCAGGTTGCTGGGGATGTAGACAAAGCAGTCTCAATCACAATGACCGGGTTCAGTGTTCTGACTGCACCAGGTGGAGCAGAAATTACCTTTATGGGAGGTGCAAGCGAGCCGAAATTTGAGGTCGCAACATCGACGGTTGACTGCTCTGATGCTGTGGCTGGTTCGTTTACTCCGACGACTCTCGCTGGTACTCCCATCGCCAGTTCAACGAGTGCAACAGGAGAGCTGTATCTGGCGTGGCGCTATCAGGAACCGACGAATGCTGCCGCTGGTTATATGAGCATGAGCGCGTGGGAGGAAGGCGCATTCACTGGGACCGTCGATATCACTGTTGATTATCAGTGATTCCGACAGATAAGGGCTGGCCGAAGCCAGCCCTATTTGTTGTTTGGAGGTTCCTTATGAAAATTTTCATATCATTTTTTGTTGCCTTGACACTGGCAGCTTCCGCCCACGCAGTTCAGTTGCGACAGCACGAGATTCTGATTTCGTCCAGCTCTACGGTCGAGATCCCCCTTACCAACAATCAAGAAAATCCAATACTAGTCCGTGTCACGCCCCCTGACGGAGTTCAGGCTTTTCCACGACGTATTCGACTTTTTCCCGGCGAACGCCAGGTCATCAAAGCCCGGATGATAGGAAACTTATCGGAAAACAGCAGGATGGCGTTTAGCTACGCGGTCGAGCGCCGTCAAGAGCGCGGCTCCCATGCTCGGATTACGCTGAGGATTCCGATTAGGGAGGTGCGATAGTGATTTTCCTCCGACGACTTTCACATGTGAAAGTTTTAGCGCTTGCCGGGGCATTGGTTACTTCTTCTCCTGCCGCAGTAGCGGACGATTATTTGATGGATTTCATAGTGAACGGCCAAGTGAAAGGGGAGTTTCTGGTTTCACGTGATGGTGACGTAGCGACTGCTGAAGTGGCTTTGTGGCGGGCGGTAGGTGTGAATGCCGAGACGGCACTACCACTTGAGCGATTGAACGGACTGGGGAGGGTCAAAACTGTTTGGTCTACACAAAAGATATACCTCTACCCACACCGATTATCAAAGAAGCTTGAACGCCCGGAGCCTGAAGCGTTCATAGAGCCAGAGATTTCGTCACTCGACGTGAAATCTCTCGACTACAACCTGACGCATCACAGCGAGGCTGAGCAGCCACTAGCCGGTTCAGTCATTGGAACTGGCCGCGTTGGAGATTTCGACCTAGACGTTCGTGCCGGGATCGGAGGGCATGAGTCGTATTTTTCATCTCAGTGGCATAATGAAGACAGTCCCTACGTCAAAGATGTTGAGCTGGGACGCGTGCAGCGGCACGGCTTCGATGGTATCTCCGTTACCAACGAGACCTATCTGGCTTCTGGCTCTTTTGCTACTGACCAGGTAGAGCTGTACTGGCCCACAGGCACCCGCGTTGATGTTTATCGTGACGGGGCGTATATCGAATCACTGGTTCTGGAGAGCGATCCGTTTCCATATGAAATCGAGTTGGACTATAGCAACAACCGGTACGAATTCCGCGCTGTGTTGCCGGATGGTCGTACCGATACCCGAACGGTAGAGAGAGCTATTTCCGGTCGGCTGGCTCCTGTGGGGCAGTTAAACTATCGGTTAGCTGCTGGTAGGTCGCCGGAGTCCGGAGAGTCTCTGGCAGCGGGTTATTTATCTTATGGCCTGACGAACGAGCTTTCTCTATTCGCTGGTCAGGACCACCAGGAGCGCGGCTACCTCTCGGCTCTGTATGTACGAGACAGTTTCTCTTTTGAACCAAGCTGGTTCGGAGGCAGCGGCTATACCGTCAACGGTTCTTGGCAGAGCGATGATTTTTCAGTGTTTGGCCGCGTTAGTGACCTGGATGACTACAATCAACAATCTGTGAGTCTTTCATACCGCTCTCTTTTCCGGCCTTCGCTTCAGTATTCCTCTCGCTCGCACGATGGTTATGAAGTACAAGAAATATCGCTACGCACCTACCACAGTGCTTACCTGCGACAGCTTCGTTCATCAGTGTCGTTCTCACCGTACCTCTCCATGCGCGAACGTAACGGCGTTGATACCGAAGTTGTCGGAGGTCGGCTACTGGCGAATATACCCCATGGATGGCAGGCTGTGGCGTCCTATGAGCGCGAGAGTTACGATTCCACGCTGGATAGCATGCAGCGCTTTCAAGGGGAAATATCCAAGCGGTTTGGTCTGGGAAGGCTGACCTACCGTCATACTGCCATAGACTATGGCCGAGGCTGGGCGACACAGCAACAAAGTATTCGAGCAGACATATGGAATTGGAAGTTCGCCGCTCTGACGGCTGCTGTAAATCGCTCGTCTACTGGCGAGAAGAGCTTTGCGTTTTCGATCAGCGGATCTTTTGGACGCTCTGGATTTACTCGAATTCCCCAGCGGAATCAGGCCACACTAGAGTTGACTACTTGTCGTGATGAGAACGCAGATGGTATTTGCCAATCTGATGAGCCAGAGGTTACTGGTATCACAGCTCGGGTAGGCGAACGAAGTGTAGTCACACCTGCAATTGTGGATTCACTAACACCCTATCGTCGATACGATGTCGAGGTTTCCGGCGATTTTGGGCTGTCTCCTCGGTATAGGGCGGTTGAGTCTGGTCGATTAGTTCGGGGGGGTGTCAACCGCCTGCGACTTCCGTTGTCCGAAATTCGTGAAGTGGAAGGCCAATTAGAGAATGATGGTATTCGCGTCGCATTGATAGACAAATCCACTGGAAATGTTCTGAGCGAACAAACTACCAACTTTGGTGGCTGGTATCTGTTCTACGCGCCTGAACACAAAGAAGTTGAGGTTGTCCGGGCTGATGATATAAATCTTTCACATGTGAAAGAAAATGAATCTGGAGCAAAGTCATGATAGCTGCACTTACTGGATACAGCCTGTTCATTATAGGTGTACTGGCAATTTGTGGTGCCGCGTATTTTTGGTCAGAGCCTCTTGAGAAGTGGTTCCGCAAAACGTTCAAACAGTTGAGATGAATTATGAACGAAGAACAATCGCCAGTATGCCCTAACTGCAAGTCTGACAACCTTTCATTTGAAACGAAACATGTCCAGTACAAGGGGATAGAAGTTCAATGCGTGAAAGGGTGGCACTGCCTCTGCGGAAATGTAGTGCTGGATGCCGATGAAGCAGCCCGGGTGAAAAATGAGTACAAGGATTGCAAAGCATGCTGGAACGCTGTTGATCGGATTTCTACAGGAAGATAAATATGTTGGTTACAGTGCCCAATCCCGACGACTTGCTCGATCTACAGCTCTTTTCTCTGGAAAGTCTCCGTGCGGAGCACGGCAAAGAGGTTGTGATGCACCTCCGAAGGCTGGCGATACGCAAGATCTTCAAAGGACTCAGGCCAGAGGAGGAGGGCTTTCGGTCGGTCCAAGGCCCCATGGTCAAGCCTGGTGCTGAGATAGAACTTCCCGCTAATGGAATCATTGTTGGACTCGACTATCTCCGTGCCAACTATGATCAGCGAGCTGCTCCAGCGATGAAAGTTCCGTCATTCCAGGTTGAGCTTACTGCTTGGACTATCGTGAGGGGGCTACTGCTTCCCGCCTACAAGTCCGCAAGTATTGAACAGATGAGGAGCTGGCTTCAGGCATCGTCCTGATCCTCATCATGTTTCTCGGCGCACGCTATCTCTTTGAGCATCCTTTCAGCTTTGACCTGCGCAGCCTCAACGATTTCGGGTTTTTCAGTTTCCAGAATTTCTTCTAATGTCCTCGCCATTTCATTACTCCCAATGTATCTGCGAATGCTACACAAAATTATTGTAGCATCTGGCTCTTTGCGCCCAAAACGGACAGAAACGCATGGGGGCTATCCAGGTCTGATACTGCATCATAAACCCATCAGAACGAAATCAACGCAGTGTGGGTAGAACGATGTCCGAAGCAGAACAACTTTCCTTCGTCATGAGCGAACTGGCTGAGATAAAGCAGTTGCTGGCTCAGTTCGTTGATAATGCAGTCAATGAAAACGAGAGGCCAGCTTTACCGTTGCCCGATAAAGAGTATCTGACAGTTGATGAAGCCGCAGCTTTAATTGGGGCAAGACGAAGTTACATTTATCGTCTTACCCATGAAAAACGCATTTCGTTCACAAAGCCTGGTGGAAACCGCGTGTTGATCAAGCGCTCAGACCTTCTCGCTTGGGTAGAAGGTAACCGTGTGAAGTCCCAGGGGGAGATCAACGATGAAATATCAAACTTTATGACAAACTCCCGGCGTCGTGGCCGCCAAACCACTAGACGGTAGTTCCGATGGTCGATTGCCCGCACCGAGGGCAAACGTCACCGTCATGTTCGCGTTCCGAGAAGATGTCTGGAAAGCTCCTCATGGCAATCACTCGGCGGCTTTCGAGAATGTCTGCATAAATTTCGGTAGTTCTGAGTTCGCTATGGCCTAGTAGCCTGGACAGTGAATATATGTCCACCCCTCGATTGAGTTGTGCTACGGCAAATGTATGTCTCCCAGCGTGGAACGTAACGTGTTTTGTTATCCCAGCTCTCATTGCCCATTGCAACAGCGCCACGTTGAAGTAGCTATTGTATTTGAGGCCGGTAAATACACGATCTTCCGGTTTCTCCCTCTTCTCTACATCCAATAACCTAACGGCTGAGTCCGGGAGGTCCAGATACACAAGGGAATTCCCTCCATTTTTGAGCTTTTGTTGGTCAAAAATAACTCGATAGTGCCCAGGCTCAAACTCCTCGATTTCGCTCCACGTAAGTTTGTTGATGTCGCTCCATCGGAGGCCGGTAGTACAACTGAACAAAAAAGCACGTTTCAAAACATCATAACGACATTCTGCCTTTGTCATGGCACGAACCTCATCCAACGTTAGGTAGGTTCGCTTGGTGTTCTCAGCTTTGACGCTTTTTACCCGTTGAACCGGGTTGTCCCTGATCATGCCCTCTCGAAATGCTTCATTCAGAGCAGCCCGGATCTTATTGAAGTAGCTCGATGCCGTATTCTTGGCGAGCCGGGATTTCGATTTGGTGAGCTTTTCCTCCAGTAAGTACTTCCGGAACCCTTCTAGGAACGGCTTATCAATCTCCTCAAAGGTGAGTTCAGCTCTGCCGTGGTAGTTTCTAAGGTGCTTACCTGCCGAGATCCAGATTGAGTAATTAGACGCGCTTCCGGATTCTTTGGTCGAGGCTAATTGGTCATAGTAGTCAAAGAAGCTTGAGGCCAGCTTCACGCGGTCTTCAAGCTGGAATTTATTGGAAAGCGATTCAACGAGGCGTGCAGATTTTGCAGCTTCGGCCTGGCGCATCATTTCCTTGTTGTGTTGCCGCTCAGCCTGTGTCTTAGGGTTGTGATACACGTACAGCCTAAGAGGCTCGTAATCCCGCTTAGGTCTCTTCTTGCCATCCTTTCCTTCGACCACACCGTAGTAGTACACCAGGCGAAGCTCCTGAAGCCCCTTCGAGTTGGGGTTTCGCTTGTTAACAGATACTTTCATTTTTTGACCCGATCTTGATCCCATTGCTCCAGAATTCTAACCTTGGAGCAAATAGGGATCAATTTATAGTGAAACGGAGCAAACTAGAAGAAAACGCGGTAAAAGCATCTCTGGGGTAATATCAAATATAATCGTTATAAAACAATAAGTTAGTTTGATATGTTTTGATGGGTTTCACCGGGCTTTACCACTTAAGAATAAGGCTCATTTCCCAATACAGAACGATGAAAAAATCTTACCAAGTAGATCGTCTGACGTGAATTCACCGGTTATCTCACATAGTGCCTGGTGAGCCAAGCGCAATTCTTCAGCAAGCAACTCACCCGCCATAGCATCATGCAGTTGTTGTTCGCCAGTGCTTACATAACTGTAGGCTTGGTCGAGTGCATCTATGTGTCGTCTGCGCGCAATAAATTGACCTTCAGTTGTAGTATCGAAGCCCATGGTTTTGGCCAGATGTGCTTTTAGCGTGTCGACGCCGCTACCTTCTTTGGCTGATAGATTGATAACTGAGATATCACCTTGCTCGGTGGCAACTGTGCTTTGTCCAATATCTAAGGTACTAAGGTCGGCCTTGTTGCGAACTACGGTAACGGGGATGCCTTGTGGCAATCGGGCCATAAATTCTGGCCATATTTCATAAGGGTCGATAACAGCAGTTGCGGTAGAGTCTACAACGAATAATACGTGGTCAGCTTCATTGATAGCTTGCCACGCCCGCTCAATACCAATTTGTTCCACTTTATCTGGGCTTTCTCGAAGTCCTGCTGTGTCGATAATGTGCACCGGCATACCATCAATGTGAATATGCTCTTTAAGCACATCTCGCGTGGTACCGGCTATATCGGTAACAATGGCGCTATCTCGTCCTGCCAGGGCGTTTAATAAGCTCGATTTACCGGCGTTAGGGCGCCCCGCAATCACCACCTGCATACCTTCGCGCAATAAGGTGCCTTGTTTAGCCTGTTCGCGCACTTTGGTTAAGCTTTGCATAATTGCGCTTAAGTCACCTGATACTTTCCCGTCAGATAAGAAATCAATTTCTTCTTCAGGAAAATCGATGGCCGCCTCTACGTACATACGAAGGTGCACGATTTGGTCTGATAGCGTTTGAATTTGTGTAGAAAACTCACCCTGTAGCGAGCGCAGCGCACTTTTTGCTGCCTGTTTAGAACTTGCATCAATCAAGTCGGCAATCGCCTCTGCTTGCGCAAGGTCTAATTTATCATTTAAAAAGGCTTGTTCACTGAATTCACCTGGATTGGCAAGCCGGGCATGGCCCGTTGCAAGCACGGCATCAATCAGCATGTCCATGACAACTTGACCGCCATGGCCTTGCAGTTCAAGTACATCTTCACCGGTAAATGAGTTAGGCCCTTTAAAAAACAGTGCTATGCCCTGGTCTATTACGCTGTTGTTAGCATCAACAAACGGCGTATAGGTCGCAAGACGTGGTGTTAGTGCGCTTGGTACTAACGCCTCTGCGATGGCTTTAGCCTTAGGACCTGAAACACGTACAATACCTACGCCGCCACGACCGGGCGCTGTCGCTTGTGCGGTAATAGTGTCGGTAGAAAGGGTGAGTGATTCCATAATTAGTCGCGGAAGTTCTTAAATTGGAAAGGTTGGCCTAAGTTAGACTCTTTAACCAGCGAAATAACTTGCTGCAAATCATCACGCTTTTTACCTGTTACGCGAAGTTCTTCGCCTTGAATAGCCGTTTGCACTTTGATTTTGGCGTCTTTCACCAGCTTCACAATCTTCTTCGCCATCGGCTGCTCAATACCTTCTTTAAAGGTAATGGTCTGACGGTAAGTTCTACCGTGTGCATCGTAGGGTTTAACATCCATAGATGAAGTGTCTACGTTACGTTTAGACATCGCCGTTCTAAACATGCTTTCCATTTGCTGAAGTTGGAATTCAGCTTCAGCTTTCATGACCACGGTTTTATCTTTGTACTCAAAGCTCGCGTCAATACCGCGAAAGTCGAAACGCGTTGATAGCTCACGGCTTGCGTTTTCAGTGGCGTTGCGTACTTCTTCCATGTTGATTTCAGAAACAATATCAAATGATGGCACAGGTTATTCCTCTTAAGACAAAACAGCCCGCATAGGCGGGCTGTATAATTCATTGATCAGCGTGTTATTTACTGCTGATGCCCCGCTTCTCCATTGAAGCATAAATCATTTTGGCTTGAACCAAGGTAATCACGTTACTGACTAGCCAGTATAGTACCAGACCTGCAGGGAACCACAGGAAGAATACACTCATTGCTACCGGCATCCACTGCATGATTTTCTGCTGCATTGGATCAGTAATGGTGGTTGGCTGAAGTTTTTGCAATAGGTACATACTTGCGCCAGTTAGAATTGGCAGCACAAAGTATGGGTCTTTTGTAGAAAGGTCAGTGATCCAAAGCACAAAGTCTGCATGACGTAGTTCAACACTTTCCATCAGTACCCAGTAAAGCGCAAGAAAGATAGGCATTTGCAGAAGAAGAGGTAAGCAACCGCCCATTGGGTTTACTTTCTCTTTGCGGTAAAGCTCCATCATAGCTTGAGACATTTTTTGTCTGTCGTCGCCAAAACGGTCTTTTAGCTGCTGCATCTTAGGTGCTAAGTTGCGCATACGTGCCATTGACTCGTATTGCTTCTTAGTTAGCCAGTACATCGCGCCTTTTACTACAATAGTGATAAGGATAATTGCCACACCCCAGTTATTAACTAGGCTATGAAGGAAGGTAAGAAGGGCGAACAGCGGCTGTGAAATCCAGAAAAGAATACCGTAATCAACGGTTAGGTCTAATCCGCGCGCAATCTTCGCTAGGCTTTCTTGATCTTTAGGGCCCATATAAAGGGTAGATGCAAGGGTTTTGGTTTCACCAGGCGCTACGCTTTCAGACGGAGACAATACACCAATTACTGCATACTGATTTTTCAGGTTACGAGAATAAAGCGTGTTAGTTTGCTCTTGTGAAGGTACCCATGCTGATACAAAGTAATGTTCAAGCATGCCAACCCAACCCGCTTTCGTGGTTTCGCGTAGGTTGTCATCTTCAATCTCGTCAAACGAGTACTTCTGGTAGCGGTCATCTTCTGTTGAATATGCAGCACCACGGTACGTTGGCATAAACATGTTGCTGTCGTCTTCAAACTCCATCACTTGTTTAAGCTGTGCATACGGCTGAACCGTTGCTGCGCTGCCAGTACCATTTTCCACGCTATAGCTTACGTTTACGTCGTACTGACCTTTAGTGAAAGTGAAAGTTTTGGTAACTGACAAGCCTTGGTTGTTTTTCCATGTAAGAGGAATAACAAGGGTGTCGCCAGTCATTTCATAATAGTCACTTTGCGCATTATACACCGGGCGGCCACTGCTGCTTGCATCAGGCCCTTGAGCACCGATTAGGCCACTTTGCGCTACATAAAGACCGTTGCCAGAGCGAAGTAGGCTGTAAGGAATATCCGAACCTTGCTCTACCGGAAACTTAAGTAAGTCTGCTGATACTACATCGCCGCCTAGCAAATCGATGCGTAAATCAAGCGTATCGGTTTTTACTTCAATAATGCGGTTTGAACTTTGCGCCGCTGCGATAGGTTGTGCAGCAGGAACGCTATCACTACTAGGTACATCTTCGCTGCCATTTTCATTAAATGACGGTACGCCTTGTGATGTCTCTTGCGTTTGTTGTTGCTCAACAGGCACAACTGGCTGTGGCCCATAATCTTTTTGCCATGATTGCCAAAGCAAAAAGCTAACTAGCGCAAGGCCAATTATCAGAAAACTACGTTGCGATTCCATAGAGGTCTCTTTATTTTGAGTGTTTATCTTGTTGTTTTTCCGGCACTGGATCATATCCGCCGGCATGCAAAGGGTGGCATTTTAATATGCGTTTAATAGATAACCAACCGCCTTTTACTAATCCGTGCGTTTTTAATGCGTCTATAGCATACCAAGAACAAGAAGGATGGAAACGACATCGTTGCCCTAACATAGGGGAAATGAACCATTGATAAAATTTTATCAATGCCAAAGGCACTACAATTAAGAGTTGCCGCAACGCTTGTTTAATTTTTTCCATAGCTTGTCCAATGTAGCGAAAACTTCTTGGTTGCTAAGGTTGTCAGCGCCAGACTTGCCAATAACGATAATATCGACATTGGGTAAGTTGTGCTGTTTATGCCTAAAACTTTCTCTGACTAATCGCTTCAAACGATTTCTATCGTGAGCTTTACGGATACGTTTTTTCGCGAGCGTAATGCCTAAACGAGGAGTTGAAAGTGTATTTTTTCTGGCTAGAACAGTAAAAGAGGGAGATACAGCTGGGGTTGCGTTATCAAACACATAGGTAAAGTGGGTGGGAGTTAACAGACGTAACTCCCTAGAAAAATTATTCTCGCCCACTTTGGCGTCTTTCAATTAAGCTGAAAGACGAGCGCGGCCTTTTGCACGGCGAGCTGCTAGTACTTTACGACCATTTTTAGTCGCCATACGAGCACGAAAACCGTGAGAACGCTTGCGCTTTAGATTGCTCGGTTGAAATGTTCTTTTCATGACCAAAGTCTCACTTATATTTAGTTAAACATAGGCGTTTTTGGTAACACATTATGCTGTTGCCAGAACAATGTGGTGTTTTCACCAGAAAAGCCCATCGAAAAAGGACGCTGAATTCTAGAGATCTCGGGGCGTGCTGTCAATGCATATTCTCGCTTTTCGGATGAATAAGTGAACAATTTTTGCATTTTCTAATCGATAGCTTAATCGATGACGCAGTTTTCGTACAAATCGTCTGTGAATAACGCATAAAATTTGGTTAGGTTATCCACAGTGCGTTGTGAAAAACACAGAGATAGATATAAAAAGCAAGGTGATCTAACGGTTTTTTAGCACAAATTTAGAATGAATTTTTCTCGTTATAGTTTGATTTGATCTAAAAGAAAAAATCTTATTTATCAGTTGCTTGTTATTTTGATCGAAAAGATCGATCGGGATCGCCATTTACATTGTGTTGATAACGTAAGATAATCCACAGCGATTAAAACGATAACTTAATTTCTCGCTGCTACCCAACACTTCCAACGCTATTTTCTTCTAATGGCGCTTTTTAGTGCCTGCTTTCTTTATGATTGGCTTTTCAGGAGTTGGTTTTTCTAGCGAGTCACGGGAGCTAACTACGTACCATGTCCTTGTGGAACCAATGCCTTGAAAGATTGCGTCAAGAATTACCAACGCAGCAGTTTAGTATGTGGATACGACCGCTTGTTTGTGAAGAACAACAAGGCGTGGTTGCACTCTATGCTCCCAATCGTTTTGTACTTGATTGGGTAAGAGACAAGTACCTGAATAACATTACTGCACTACTAAAAGAGTTTGCCGGAAGTGACGCTCCACAATTGCGTTTAGAAGTGATGAATCGTCACAGCGTAAGCCGTAGTCAGCCTGCAAGTACCAGCGGATCTTCGTCTGCTCCACATACGCCTAGTAATCAACCAAGTAAGCCTAGTGCACCTGCGGGCGGTCAAGGGTATCAGAACTATAATACTAGTAATCAGCCTGTTCACAGCGGCAGTAATGGGCAGCACACATCGTCTTATTCACCAATGTCGAATAGCGGTATGCCATCATCGGCAAGCCAAGCGGGTGATCAAGGACAAAACAATGCGTTTTCAAAATCACCTTCATACACACAGGGTATGGATCTAAATGATCGCGGTGCGCAAAACCACGACCGTAATGGATATAATGCGTACGCAGATCAAGCGCCTAGATCGTCTACACCGCCGAAAGTGATCCCGATCCCTGAGGCGATGAAGCATAAAAGTAATATTAATCCGACTTATCAATTCGACAACTTTGTCGAAGGTAAATCTAACCAGCTAGCACGTGCGGCTGCAACTCAAGTCGCAAATAACCCAGGCGGTTCTTACAACCCACTGTTTATTTACGGTGGTACGGGCTTAGGTAAAACTCACTTATTACATGCAGTGGGTAATGGCATCGTAGCTAATAACGGTGACGCTAAAATTGTGTATATGCATTCAGAGCGTTTCGTGCAGGATATGGTTAAGGCACTACAAAATAACGCTATAGAGGACTTTAAGCGCTTCTATCGCAGCGTTGATGCGTTACTTATCGATGATATTCAATTCTTTGCTAATAAAGAGCGTTCACAAGAAGAGTTCTTCCACACGTTCAATGCGCTTCTTGAAGGTAACCAACAAATCATACTTACTTCTGATAGATATCCTAAAGAGATTGATGGGGTAGAGGATCGATTGAAATCGCGCTTCGGTTGGGGTTTAACTATTGCTATAGAGCCACCAGAGCTTGAAACCCGAGTGGCTATTTTGATGCGCAAAGCGGCAGAGAACCGGATTCACTTACCTAATGAAGTGGCGTTCTTTATAGCTAAGCGATTGCGTTCAAACGTACGTGAGCTCGAGGGTGCACTTAACCGTGTTATTGCTAACGCAAACTTTACCGGTCGCCCTATCACTATTGATTTCGTTCGCGAAGCGCTTCGAGACCTTCTCGCACTTCAAGAAAAATTGGTAACCGTTGATAATATTCAGAAAACCGTCGCAGATTATTATAAGATAAAAGTAGCTGATATTTTGTCTAAACGACGTAGTCGTAGTGTGGCGCGTCCTCGCCAAGTCGCGATGGCGCTGGCCAAAGAACTTACCAACCACAGTTTACCTGAACTAGGAAACGCGTTTGGTGGACGAGACCACACTACGGTTTTACACGCTTGTAGAAAAATAGAGCAGCTAAGAGAAGAAAGTCATGATATAAAAGAGGACTATAAGAACCTCATTAGGACTTTGTCTTCCTAACACCACGACCTTAGAGGCGAGATAGCACTGCGATGAAATTTACTATAAGCCGCGAACAATTTTTACAACCCCTACAGTTGGTATCTGGTGCTGTAGAGCGTAGACACACACTGCCAATTCTTTCCAATGTTCTCATCAAAGTAAGTGAGGACGCACTTTGGCTTACTGGTACAGATTTAGAGGTAGAACTAATTTCTAGCGTGAAATTAGAAGGTGAATTCACGGAAGGTGAAATTACTGTTCCTGCTAAAAAGCTGTTTGATATTATTCGCGGTATTTCTGAAGGAACAGATATTCATTTCTCGTTAGACGGCAGCAAAGCACTTATTCGTGCCGGTCGAGGTCGTTATACGCTTTCTACTTTATCTGCCAACGACTACCCAAATTTAGAAGACTGGGAAGGTGAAGTTGAGTTTGAATTATCGTGCAGTGATCTAAAACGTCTTATCGATGCAACGAGCTTTTCAATGGCTCAACAAGACGTACGTTATTACTTAAATGGTATGTCCCTTGAAACGGAAGAGAATATCATTCGTACCGTTGCAACAGACGGTCACCGTCTTGCTCTTTGTCGCCTAAACTACGAGACCGCTTTGCCATCTCGTCAGGTGATTATTCCACGTAAAGGCGTGTTAGAAATTTCTCGTCTTATTAGCGAAGATGATAAATCTCTTAAGGTGCAAATAGGCGCCAACCATCTTCGAATTTTCTCAAACGATTTCATTTTCACTTCGAAATTAGTTGATGGCAGATTTCCTGATTATCGCCGTGTTTTACCTCAAAATGGCGACAAGGAAATTATTGCGAGCAAAGCCGTATTAAAAGAAGCATTTTCACGTGCGGCCATTCTATCTAACGAAAAGTTTAGAGGCGTACGATTAAACTTGTCTTCTGGTGAGCTTAAGATAACGGCTAATAACCCAGAGCAAGAAGAAGCGGAAGAAATCGTTGATGTTCAATATCAAGGTGACGATTTAGAAATTGGCTTTAACGTTGCCTATTTAATTGACGTATTGAATGCGCTTGGATCTGATGGTGTTAAAGTGAGCCTATCAGACTCAAACGCAAGTGCGCTAATCGAAGATGATGCTGATGACGCCGCGTTATACGTTATTATGCCAATGCGACTGTAGTCACTACTACATTAAGTGTTTGCAGCGTTTCGCATATTCCACGTTATTTTGTTATTTAAATTATCAATTCAAGAAGCGATGAGTGTTGATACTCCTCGCTTCTTTTCTTTCATCAGTGTGACCTCATGAAACTGGACCGCGTCCAGATTACACAGTTTCGTAATCTTACTTCCGTATCACTTTCTCCTTCACCAGCGTTGACTATCATTAAAGGCGTGAATGGGAGTGGGAAATCCTCGTTAATCGAAGCACTTTATTACCTAGGCTTTGGACGTTCTTTTAGAACAAATAAACACGGTTCGGTTATTCAAAATGAGAAGGACAGCTTCAGTGTTTTCGCGTCATGCAAAACTGAAGAAGGGGATGAATTAAAGCTAGGTTTTCAACGAAGTAGAAATGAGACATTCACCTGTAGTATTAACGGTGAACATTCAAATAAGTTATCAGATTTAGTTAGCTTGGTACCACTTCAACTTTTTACTCCGCAGAGTACTGATCTAATAATTGGTTCGCCTTCCGAGCGTCGACGTTTTTGTGATTGGGGATTGTTTCACGTGGAACATCAGTTTCAATCACTTGCTAATCAGTATGGTAAGTTTTTAAAACATAGAAATGCCTTACTGAAACAGCAGGCAAATTTAAGCGCACCACAAAATCAATATTGGGAGTCTCAGTTCTCAGAACTAGGTGAGTCTCTATCGGCTACTCGTCAGGAATATGTGGATACCCTTACGCCTATTTTTAAGCAGTATGCGCAAGAATTTCTTCCTAACTTCGATGTGGAATTAAGTTACTATAAAGGGTGGGAAAAAGATGTCGGTTTATCAGAAAGCCTAGTTAAAAAACGTGAGTATGATGGTAAAATAGGACATACCTCTTCTGGGCCCCATAAAGCCGATTTACGGCTTAAAGTAAATGGGGTAAACGCCCAGGAGCTTTTATCGAGAGGACAGCTTAGAATGGCTGTGGCAGCGCTTCAAATGTCACAAACTAAGCTATTTAATAAGGCAACGCAGCGTAAAAGTATCTTTTTGCTTGATGATGTAGGTGCCGAACTAGATGCCGATAAAAGAGAACAATTTATTGATGGGTTGCTCAAAATGGATACGCAGGTTTTCGTTACTGCAATAGAATCCACGCAACTCGCTTTTATACAAAAATACAACGAAAAGAAAATGTTTCACGTGGAACATGGAAGCGTGAAAGAGGAGTAAAAGCTAGTATGTCAGCAGAGAACAACTACGACTCGTCCAGTATTAAAGTACTTAAAGGATTAGATGCCGTAAGAAAGCGTCCTGGTATGTATATCGGTGATACTGATGATGGTACCGGATTACACCACATGGTTTTCGAGGTGGTCGATAACTCTATCGATGAAGCACTTGCTGGACATTGTTCTGAGATTACTGTGCTCATTCACAGCGATGGCTCAGTATCTGTGTCTGACGATGGACGTGGTATACCAACTGAATTGCACCCAGAAGAGGGTGTGTCTGCAGCTGAAGTTATCATGACGGTTCTTCACGCCGGCGGTAAGTTCGACGATAACTCTTATAAAGTATCGGGCGGTTTGCACGGTGTAGGTGTATCAGTAGTAAACGCACTTTCAAGCCGACTGAAGCTTCGTATTCGTCGCGGTGGTAAAGCGCATGAACAAGAATATCATCATGGTGTTCCACAGGCGCCGCTAGCGGTAACAGGCGATACAGATAAAACGGGAACTATGATCCGTTTCTGGCCAAGTTCAGACACCTTCACAGATACGCTTTACCACTACGATATTCTTGCTAAACGTCTTCGTGAACTATCATTTTTGAACTCTGGTGTGTCGATTCGCTTGAAAGATGAACGCGATGGAAAAGAAGACCACTTTATGTACGAAGGTGGTATCAAAGCGTTCGTTGAGTACCTAAATGAAAAGAAAACACCTGTTCACCAGAAAGTGTTTCATTTCAGCAGTGAACAAGAAGACGGTATTGCAGTAGAAGTTGCGATGCAATGGAACGATAGTTTCCAAGAGAACGTGTTCTGTTTCACCAACAACATTCCTCAGCGCGACGGCGGTACTCACTTGGCGGGCTTCCGTGGAGCCTTAACGCGTACATTGAATAACTACATGGAAAAGGAAGGCCTGAACAAAAAGGCAAAAACGAATGCCAGTGGTGACGATGCGCGTGAAGGTCTAACCGCGGTTATTTCCGTTAAAGTACCAGATCCAAAATTCAGCTCACAGACAAAAGATAAGCTTGTATCTTCTGAAGTTCGTCCAGCAGTTGAGTCGGCAATGAATGAAAAGCTTGCAGAGTTCTTATTAGAAAACCCTGCAGAAAGTAAAATTATTGCGGGTAAGATTATTGATGCTGCTCGTGCACGTGAAGCTGCACGAAAGGCCCGTGAAATGACACGCCGTAAAGGTGCGCTAGATTTGGCTGGCCTACCAGGTAAGCTAGCTGATTGTCAGGAAAAAGATCCTGCACTTAGTGAATTATACATAGTGGAGGGTGACTCTGCGGGCGGTTCAGCTAAGCAGGGTCGTAACCGTAAAAACCAAGCTATTCTGCCGCTTAAAGGTAAAATCCTAAACGTTGAGAAAGCGCGTTTTGATAAGATGCTTTCTTCTCAGGAAGTTGCGACGCTTATCACGGCACTAGGTTGTGGTATCGGTCGTGACGAGTATGACCCTGAAAAATTACGCTATCACAGCATCATTATCATGACCGATGCTGACGTAGATGGTTCTCACATTCGTACGCTTCTACTCACATTTTTCTATCGTCAAATGCCTGAAATCATTGAGCGTGGATATGTATATATTGCACAGCCACCGCTATACAAAGTGAAGAAGGGTAAACAAGAGCAGTATCTTAAAGATGACGATGCGCTAACTAACTACCTAACATCAATCGCAATTGACGGTGCGTCTTTGCACACCAGCGATGAAGACCCAGGTATTAGTGGTGTAGGCCTTGAAAACCTTGTTAAGCAGTACCAATCGGTAGAGAAGATGATTGCACGTATGAAACGTCTTATGCCTGCATCTATCCTCTACAGAATGCTTTACACGCCTACGCTAAACCTTGAAGACCTTAAAGATCAATCTGCACTAGAGCATGTGGCGAAACACTTCGTAGAGCAGCTTACAGAGCGCGAAAACGATGGTGCTACATACCGTTATGAAATTCGCACTGATGCTGAGCTTAGCGAGTACTACATTACAATCATTATGCGTATGCACGGTATCGATTATGAGTACGTTATCGATCATGAGTTTATCGAGTCGTCTGAATATCAGCGCCTTAAAGAGCTTAACCTTGCCATTAACGACATGATGGGCAAAGACGCCTATATTCAGCGTGGCGAGCGTAGACAGCCAGTTGAGTCTTTCAAAGAAGCCCTAGAGTGGCTAATGAATGAAGCGAAACGCGGCCAATACATTCAGCGCTATAAAGGGCTAGGTGAGATGAACCCTGAGCAACTATGGGAAACCACCATGGACCCAGAAAGCCGCCGTATGCTTCAAGTTACCATTGAGGATGCCATTGGTTGTGATCAGCTGTTCACTACATTGATGGGTGACCAAGTTGAGCCTCGTCGAGAGTTTATTGAAGCTAACGCGCTGAAAGTGGAAAACTTAGACGTGTAGAGCTTTTAGCTATTTGAAAAAAGCGACCAACGGTCGCTTTTTTTATGCCTGAGCTCAGGTGAATTACTCGTATAAAACACAGAACTTTTCATTGGCATTGAATGTGAGGCAAGAGTCTTTCCAATGAAAAAGGAATAGTGAATGCCGCTACTACACGGCACTCAAGTCTAAATTTTAGAAACAACCAAGGCGACCTCCCCAGCACTTGCTGCTGTTACAGTAAAGCGATAGGTGCCTGTTGACGAGGGGGTAAATTGCAAGTTCTCTGAGCCCTGTTCACAGACTAAATAAACAGTGGAGCCTAACATTACAGGCTGCCCTTTATATTTGCCGCCACAGCTTTGTGAGGGCGTCCATTTTGCATCTGACAACCTAAAATCATAAGGTTGTCCGTCGGCTATGAGTTCAACGTCTACTGTCCAGCCTGAATTTGATCGTTTGAACTTGTAACTTGGGTCAGCCTCCCACCAGTTAAATACACCTCTAAGAAACATGTTTTCGAATTGAATGCGAGGCACGTCCGGTGCTATTTCTGGAATTTTAAAACTTCCACTGCTTGAGCATGCTGAAAGTGTTATGCATATAGAAGCAATAGTTAGTAACTTTTTCACAGCGTCTCCATTTATAAAAAAGCCCAACGTTAAAGCTGGGCTCTTTGTTTTTCGCGGCATAAAACCGCATTAACTCTTACTAGCCTACGACTTCGCGAGAATAGATATATCTGCGGTAGTAAGGAAAAGTTGCCTTAAAAGCGACAGTAAAGCAAGTCGGTTATTTTTAACCGCTTCGTCATCAGCCATAACCATTACGTTATCGAAGAAGTTATCGATTACATTACGTAAGGTTGCAAGCGCAGTAAGAATACGCGTGTAGTCCTGTGAAGGAACAGCAATATCAACTTCTTTCTGTGCGGCTTTCAGCTCAACGTAAAGCGCTTTTTCAGCTTCTTCAGCTAACAGTGACTCATCAATATTCACTGTGTCTGTCACTTCAACGTTCTGCTTAGCAAGGATGTTTGCAACACGCTTGTTAGCGGCAGCTAGCGCTTCGGCTTCTTCCAATGCTCTGAACTTATCTACCGCATGAACTCGGGCTAAGTAGTCAGCTGGCTTAGTAGGGCGACGAGCAGCAACGGCCTGAATAACGTCAATGGCGATAGCTTGATCTTGTAGGAGCGCAGTAAATCGACCCAATACAAAATCAACAACCTGAGATTGTGTTTCTGCATTCGTTAACTTATCGCCATACACATCGATAGCTTTGCTTACTAACGTTTCAAGATCTAGCGGCAGTGACAGCTCAGTGACAATACGTAATACACCGATAGCTGCACGACGAAGCGCAAATGGGTCTTTATCACCCTTAGGTAACTGGCCAATACCAAAAATACCCACAAGAGTATCTAGTTTGTCAGCAAGCGCAACCGACGCGCTAACGCCTGAACTAGGAAGTGCGTCACCAGCAAAACGCGGCATGTATTGTTCATACAGTGCTTCTGCAACAGGCGCATCTTCACCGTCGTTTAGAGCATAGTATTTACCCATAACACCTTGAACGTCAGGGAACTCCATAACCATGTTCGACATCAAGTCGGTTTTAGCTAGAAGACCTGCTCGTGCAGCTTGTGTTTCATTCGCATCTATTTGCGACGCGATAAACGCCGATAGGGCGGATATACGCTCAGACTTTTCTTTTAGCGTACCAAGCTGTTTTTGGAACAACACGGTTTCTAAGCTTTCAAGGCGGCTTTCTAATGTCGTCTTTTTATCGCTGTTAAAGAAGAACTCAGCGTCTGCAAGACGAGGGCGGATAACCTTTTCATTGCCAGAAATAACTTGAGACGCATCGCGACTTTCGATATTCGTTACGAATAAGAAAGTGTTTGAAAGTGCACCATCGCTATCTAGCAGCGGCACATATTTTTGGTCGTCTTTCATGGTATAGATAAGCGCTTCTTTCGGTACTGCTAAGAAAGCCTCATCAAACCCAGCTTGAAGTACAACCGGCCACTCTACAAGTGACGCGATTTCTTCTAGTAAGTCTTCATTATAGTCTGGCTTAAGCGACAAGCTTTGCGCTGCGTCTTCAAGCTGCTGACGCACTTTATCTTTACGCGCCTCAAAATCTGCCAGCACATATTGTTGCTCTAGGGCAGAGGCGTAATTGTCAGCATGATCCAGTTCAAAGCGACCTTCGCCGTGGAATCGGTGACCCTGAACTACGCGGCCGCTTGTTAGGCCCAATACAGAAACGTTAACCACCTCGCTTCCGTAAAGCACGCAAAGGGTGTGAACCGGGCGTATAAACTGAGTGTTGTAATTACCCCAACGCATTGGCTTTGGAATAGGTAGCTTGCTTACCGCTTGGTTTATCAGCCCTTCTAGAAGCTCTGCAACTGATTGCCCTGGAACGTGGGCTTTATGAAGTAACCACTCTCCTTTGTCAGTTACAAGGCGTTCTGCGTCAGCAACGTCAATGCCGTTACCGCGAGCCCAACCTTGTGCTGCTTTAGTGGGATTACCGTCGGCGTCAAACGCGGCTGATACTGCTGGGCCGCGTTTCTCTACTACTTTGTCAGCCTGACCTTCAGCAAGACCTGAAACATAAACGGCTAAGCGGCGAGGGGCTGCAAACCAGCTGACTGAATCAAAGCTTAAGTCAGCTTGCGTAAGCGCAGCTTCAAACTGCGTGGCGAAGGCTTCACCTAAAGACTTAAGCGCTTTTGGTGGGAGTTCTTCAGTACCTAATTCAACTAAACAATTTTCTGTACGCACGCTTATGCCTCCTTGTTACATAGTGGGAAGCCAAGTGCTTCACGTGCTTGGTAATAGCTTTCTGCACACGCTTTGGCTAGCGTTCGAACGCGAAGAATATAGCGCTGGCGTTCAGTCACTGAGATAGCATGACGAGCATCAAGCAAGTTAAATGCGTGTGACGCTTTCATAACCTGCTCATAGGCAGGAAGTGGGAGGTTGTTTTCGATAAGCTTTTTGCTTTCTGCTTCACATTCGTCGAAGGTTCTAAATAAGGCTTCAACGTTGGCGTGTTCGAAGTTATACGTCGATTGTTCTACTTCATTTTGATGGAACACATCGCCATAGGTCACTTTGCCCATAGGGCCGTCAGTCCAAACCAGGTCGTAGATACTATCTACACCTTGAACGTACATGGCGAGTCGCTCTAAGCCGTAGGTAATTTCGCCGGTAACAGGCTTACACTCTAGACCGCCTACCTGCTGGAAGTAGGTAAACTGAGTTACTTCCATACCGTTTAGCCACACTTCCCAACCTAGACCCCACGCACCAAGCGTGGGTGATTCCCAGTTGTCTTCTACGAAGCGAATGTCATGAACCAGCGGATCGAATCCTAACTCTTTCAAAGAGCCCAAGTACAACTCCTGAATATTGTCAGGTGAAGGCTTAAGCATTACTTGGAACTGATAGTAATGTTGTAAGCGGTTTGGGTTCTCACCGTAACGACCATCGGTTGGTCTACGGCACGGTTGAACATAGGCGCTACTCATTGGCTCTGGACCTAAAGAACGTAGGAACGTCATAGGGTGAAAAGTACCGGCACCCACTTCCATATCCAGAGGCTGAATAATAACGCAGCCCTGACGCGCCCAATAATCTTGAAGCGCAAGGATCAACCCTTGAAAGGTCTTAATATCGTATTTCTGCATACATCCGCTGCTTATTAGTTATCTGACTTAAAATAAAGGTGGGATAGTATACAATTTGTGAGGCATAGTATGTAGGTGTAAAGGGTGAAAAAACGTCACGAATAAAGCCAATATGCCACTTCACAACAAGGATTTAATCTTAAGCCATGCCCAATCAAACAAAAATAGAAAAAAATATGCCTTTGCATCGCTGCGGTTGGGTAAGCAGCGTCCCTATTTATTTAGCGTATCATGATAACGAATGGGGTGTACCCGAGCTAGATAGTCGCGCGTTGTTTGCTAAGTTATGCCTCGATGGACAACAGGCTGGTTTATCTTGGCTGACCATTTTGAAAAAACAGCAGAATTTTGAACAGGCATTCTATCAGTTCGACCCTGAGAAAATTTCGAAGATGGGCCCCGCTGATGTCGACAGACTTATGCAAGATAGCGGCATAATCAGAAACAAGCTCAAAATAGAGTCGGTTATCAAAAATGCCAAGGGTTTTTTAGCTATCGAAGCGTCGCAGCCATTCAGTGATTATATTTGGCAATTTACAGATGGACGTACGGTCATTAATGCATGGGAAGACTTCAGGCAAGCACCCACATCAACCGATGCGTCTAAAGCAATGTCAAAAGCACTTAAAAAGCACGGATTTAATTTCGTAGGTGAAACGATTTGCTACGCTTTTATGCAAGCTGTAGGTATGGTCAATGACCACGAGGTAGGGTGTCATTGCTACGAACGTACCTGCGAGCTCGCGATAAAGTGACATAGGCAAAGGTAGCCGGGTTAAAAAAATGGCCGACTACATACTGTACTCGGCCATTTTCGATATTGATTGCATTAGTTTTTATCTTTTAAATCAGCGTCGCGCTTACTCGTTATTTAGTGGCTATAAGTGTCTCACAATACGACTTCAGCGGTGGTAATTCGTCCAATACCTTAGATTCGTATTCCGATTCAATCTGCTCGCGAGCGATATCTTGCTTTCTTCGCTCATTCTTAGGTAGCTGTTGCCTTGCTTCTAAAATCGCAAATCCGCTTACCTCTGTGAATAATGCATGAATGTTGGGATACTGCGCTTTAAAATCAGGCGGAGTACTTATTGGAAGCGCGTTAAGCAGGTTCACAATGCGAATTACACCTTCTGACAAATCACATTGCTGCTGCTCCATCGCCTTAGCTATTACTATAATACTGTCTGTTATAGTGGCTACGCGCGACTGCCTTGCCGCTTCTTGTCGCTCTTTTTGTTGTTTTAACATAAACAGCAGTTTGCCTGCGTAAAAACCTAGCGCAAGAATAATTAGTAGCGCGATGCCTGAAAGTACTGCCCAAAGCATGACTCTTTCCCGTTTTTTATTAGTGCTTAAAGTCGTCGATATTAATAGCGTCTAAATCATTAAACGG
This sequence comes from Alteromonas sp. 07-89-2, assembly GCF_013113925.1. Lineage (NCBI taxonomy): Bacteria > Pseudomonadati > Pseudomonadota > Gammaproteobacteria > Alteromonadales > Alteromonadaceae > Alteromonas > Alteromonas sp. 07-89-2. The sequence continues at coordinate 123,505 of NZ_VTYM01000006.1, forward strand.
ATCCATATCGTCGTCTTCATCATCCTCTTCTACTATTCCTAGTAGGTCACAAAGAATGCGGTGGCGTGCCATCTTCTCGTCGACATAAGCTTGTTGCTCACGGGTGAGCGGTTTATCGTCGTCAAGTTTGTCGAGTAAATCTGACAAGCGTTGATCTGCTTCAAGCGCTGCCAGTTCTTGGGCTGGTGTGGCGTACTTTTTCTTTTGAGCAGGGGTGGGCGTCACTGCTTTTACAAGCTGAATAGGCTTTTTACTGCCGTGGCGCGGATCTTTATTCTCAGCACTCTTTTTGCCCGTCACTTTTTTCTGTTCAACATTGTGGCGATTACCAGCGGGCTTACCTTTATGCTTTTTAGGGCGAGGCGAGTCTGATTTACGGTTTTCGCTTGGTTTAAAGTCAGGATCTTTACGAACGCCGATTAGGCCGACTTTACGTGATTTCTTTGAACGTGCCATAATTTCCAAATAACAAAGAGAGTGAAAAAACAGCGCTATTATAGCGCGAATTAGTGTCTACGTATTGATCTTTGGGTATGCAGTGCAAAATCAATACGGGGAACATAAAGTATTACGGGAATTTGTTTCAGCGCTTTCTCAATAGAACGACATCGCTGGCAGGAAAAGTGACATCATAGCCATCTCGTTGTGCCAAATATTGAAAGGTTGCTTCGCTGAAAAAGCTAACGTGGGTGACGTCGTTTTTATAGTGCCAATTTGCAAACCTGGCTTTATCAAGTACGCGCTTGGTCATGATGGCAAGAACGCCACCAGAAGCTACAAGTTTGTTAAAAAGCGCCCATTCCACATGAGGGGCGTGAAAGTGTTCTATAGCCTCTGTACATGTCACTATGTCATAGCTTTGCTCAAGTACCGATAAGTTGTGTGCATAGAAGGGATCGTACATATTCATCCTAACGCCTTCTTCTTCCAGCATACTTGCTAAAACAGGCGCAGGGCCACAGCCAAAGTCTAGTCCTCGGAGTTCACCAAATTTCATGTCTTTTATAAAAGGTGTAAGTGGCGTTAAAACCTTTCCTAAAAACTTTCGATACCCTTCGTCTTCAAAGCTATTCTCGTGAAGGTCATATTCCTGCTTTTCTACTTCTTTAGATGGTAAGAATTCAGGAGAAACATAAACGAGTTTGCATTGATTACATTGAAGGTAATCGCGCTTTTTATCTGAGTGATAGTGAGATGGCGCGTTAGCGCTTTTGCATAAAGGACAGTACATAGGAAAGTGAACAATAATAAGGGGCTTAAAAAAGAAAAAGGTGATGGTTCTCACCATCACCTTACATTGTATGAGTGTCAGATGACACCTCTCCCGTTATACACTTCTATGTGTATTTTGCTTCCCTAGCCGTGCTCCCCTTATTTTTATTGTTAGCAGAGCTGTATTGTTGTTTTTGGCCCTCGTGGCTCTTTATCCCGTCTTCCATGCTGCATTTTTATTATTATTCTTGTTATTTAGCTTGTAGCTTTTCAAAGGCACCTACAAACTACGCCGTTAGATTACACGAATAATTTCAAAATACAACTTTTTCGGTAACAAATTTTTAACAACAATGTGCAAAAACGGTAATGCTTAGTGTAAGCCCGCGATATAGTTAGATAAAATCTCAATATCTTCGTCGGTTAATTTCATCGCAATATCACGCATCATGCCATTCATGTCATTGTGACGTTGGCCTGAACGGAATGCTTTCAATTGAGCTGCAGTGTAAGTTGCATGTTGACCGCTGATATCCGGGAAACCTGCTAAGCCCATGCCGTTGCCCTTAGGACCGTGACACGCGATACATGCAGTTACGCCTCGAGACTCGTCGCCACCTTGGTACAATGCACGGCCAGCTTCAACGTATTGCTCTGGTGTTTCACCCGCCTTTGGCTCTTGGCTTGAGAAATAAGCGGCTAGGTCTTTCATGTCTTGCTCTGAAAGTGGGGCAGCCATGCCGTTCATCACAGCATTGTTACGACCTTCCTCGCCACCTGTTTGAGAGGCAAGTTTAAATTCGGTTAATTGCTTAACAATGTACTTCTCATGCTGGCCAGCAATCTTTGGGTTCATGTCAATCATGCTGTTGCCATCAGGGCCATGACAGGCTGCACATACTGCAGATTTCGCTTTACCTGCCTCGGCGTCGCCTTCTGCCATAGCAGTTGCGCTTAAACCTAAAGACATACATACCAACAAACACAGTTTTTTCATAATAAATCTCTTAAATGGATCCAACGGCTCGCGTGATATACGTGATATCATGCGTATTTTACACATTTAACGCGTCAGAAAAACCTATTCCATGATAAAACTATGGTTTTTAGTTGGTTTATTCATTAAAAAACTGTAAACCGAAGGTTGAGACGCATGTGGAGGTAAGTCTAGATGTCGTATTACACCAAAGCAAAATTCTTTACGAGCGCACCTGATATTCGTCATTTAAAGAATGATACCGGAATTGAAGTAGCGTTCGCGGGCCGCTCTAATGCGGGTAAATCGAGTGCACTTAACACGTTAACTCGTCAGAAGAACTTGGCAAGAACCAGTAAAACACCGGGTCGCACCCAATTGATCAACGTCTTTGAATTAGAAGAAGACTTACGCTTGGTTGATTTGCCAGGATATGGCTTTGCAAAAGTGCCAGTAGCCATGAAAAAGAAGTGGCAGGCGTCACTTGGTGAATATCTTCAAAAGCGCAAGTCCCTTAAAGGATTAGTCGTTTTAATGGATATTCGTCACCCCTTCAAAGATTTAGACCAAGATCTTATCCATTGGGCAGTAGCGTCAAATATTCCTGTACTGGCATTACTTACTAAGGCCGACAAACTTAAAAGCGGTAAGCGAAAGGCACAGCTGTTAATGGCGCGTGAAGCTGCGATGGCATTTATGGGCGATGTTACCGTGCAAACCTTCTCGTCATTAAACAAGCACGGGTTACCCGAATTAGAGCGTATTTTGGATACGTGGTTTGGCATAGATAAACAAGACGAAATAGAAGAGTCTGATAGCGAAGTACAGTAGCGCAATTTACCCTTACCGTTTGTGCTGATCTGACGTGCCCGATGGATAGGTATGATGGGGTGTTAGAAAAAAGAACGCCCCGCATAGAGCGAGGCGTAAACTGAGAGAAAACACATAAAAACCGTAGATATAGAGTCGTGATAAATAGAGAAGTTCAGAAAAATTAAAATAAAATTCGCTTTGATTTCTAAGTTATTGATATCTTTATATTATTTATTTTCCGCAGATATAAAAAAACCCCGACAAAACTGTCGGGGTTAAAGCAAAGGTTTGAAAACAGCTTTCTCACCTCTGTACCCTACATGTGTAATATTACAACAAAGCACAGAAAAGGCAAGGGTGTTATGTAATTAAATTACCAAATTTAATGAATATAACGCGCCTTTTAATGTGAAAACTGTAATCTAATTACCAAACTAGTGCGCTTCATCCCAGTTTTCGCCCACACCTGCCTCAACAACCAGCGGAACATTTAGCGTAGCTGCGCTTTCCATAAGAGCAGTAATAGTAGAGACATAGGTTTCCACTTTGTCTTCTTTTATCTCAAAAACCAATTCATCGTGCACCTGCATCATCATTGTCACATCATCAGATGCATTTTTCCTAATCCAGTCATCAACTTTGATCATTGCCATCTTAATAATGTCTGCCGCTGTGCCTTGCATAGGCGCGTTTATCGCTGCGCGCTCTGCGCCTTTTCTACGTGCACCATTACTGGCTTTAATATCAGGCAAATAAAGTCTGCGACCAAATACGGTTTCTACATAACCTTTTTCTTTCGCGCTCTCACGTGTTGAATCCATGTACTCAAGCACGCCTGGGTAGCGCTCGAAGTAAAGATCCATATATTTTTGTGCTTCATTACGTGGAATATTAAGTTGCTTCGACAATCCAAAGGCACTCATACCGTAAATTAAGCCAAAGTTAATCGCTTTTGCACTGCGACGCTGTTCAGTGGTTACTTCATCAAGTGGCACACCAAAAACTTCCGCTGCGGTTGCTTTATGAATATCTTTACCATGCGCAAAGGCATCTAACAGACCTTTATCGCCAGAAAGGTGCGCCATAATGCGCAGCTCAATTTGTGAGTAGTCGGCTGCGACGAACTTATTTCCTTCTCTTGGTACAAATGCCTGACGTACGCGGCGACCTTCCTCATTTCGGATAGGGATGTTCTGTAAGTTAGGATCGGTGGAAGAGAGTCGTCCCGTGGCGGTTACTGCTTGGTGATAAGAAGTATGCACTCGACCCGTACGATGATTGATCATCTTAGGAAGTTTATCCGTGTAGGTATTCTTTAGCTTGGTTAGGCCACGGTATTCCATGATCTTCTTCGGCAACGGGTACTCAAGCGCAAGTTCTTGCAATACGTCCTCAGAAGTAGACGGCGCTCCTTTAGGCGTTTTCTTTATGATCGGTAACGACATTTTTTCGAACAAGACATGTTGAAGCTGCTTAGTGGAACCTAAGTTGAATGGCTCGCCAGCTTCCTCATGTACTTCACTTTCAAGTTCGGCAATCCGTGTGGCAAGATCTTGGCTTTGCTGACGCAGTCTTTGGCTGTCTATCAATACACCTTCCTGTTCCATACGAGAAAGTACGCAGGCTAGGGGAACCTCAACATCTATCAATAGATTTTTAAGCTCAGGAATTTCTTTCAACTTAGTCCAAATAGCGTTGTGTAAGCGAAGCGTAATGTCAGCATCTTCTGCGGCATAAGGCCCAGCTTCTTCAAGGCTAATTTGATTAAACGTTAGCTGTTTTGCGCCTTTACCCGCAATCTCTTCAAAGTGAATAGTTTTATGACCAAGGTAGGCTAGGGCAAGTGAGTCCATATCATGGCGCTGCGCAGTACTGTTTAGTACATAGCTCTCAAGCATGGTGTCAAAGCCAATGCCGTTTAAGGTAATGTCATAGTTCGCTAACACATTTTTGTCGTATTTTATGTGTTGGCCTACTTTGATCACGGTGTCCGATTCTAAAATAGGCTTTAGTGCGTCTAATACAAATTCCCGTGATAGCTGGGCGGGTGCATCTGGATAATCGTGAGCAACAGGCACATAAGCAGCTTCACCTTCCTCTATACAAAATGAAACACCAACTAACTCCGCATCCATGTAGTTAAGGCTGGTTGTCTCGGTATCAAAAGCGATGAGTTCGGCTTTTTCTAGCTTCGCTACCCAAGCGTTAAAACGCGCCTCATCAAGCACGGTCTCATACTTCGACTTATCTATCTCTACCGATTCACTTTGTTCGCTCTCTTCTGCGCTATCGCTCTTTTCCTCGTTGGCGTTTGCGTCGGCACTAGAGGTATCTCCGCCGGCTACAAGCGCGCTTACTTCCGCGTGCCAGCGTTTGAACTCGTATTCGGCAAACAGATCGCGAAGTTGTTCGTTATCGGCCTGACACGGCATTAACGTCTCAACGTCGTAGTCAAGGTCAAGATCGATACTGATAGTAGCTAGGGTATAAGAAAGCCGAGCTTGCTCTTCGTATTCCTGCATTTTAGCCGCCATCGACTTACTGCCTCTAAACGACAGATCTGCAATTTTATCCAGGTTCTTATATATGTCGTCGATACCGCCAATACCGTTTAACAAGGCTTGAGCACTTTTATCACCTACACCAGGTACACCTGGGATGTTATCGACTTTATCGCCCTTAAGCGCAAGGAAGTCGATCACAAGCTCCGGTGGAATACCAAACTTCGTATTTACACCTTCGACATCCATCAGTTGGTTTGTCATGGTGTTGATTAAGGTGACATGTTCATTTACTAGCTGCGCCATGTCTTTATCGCCGGTGCTGATAAGGGTATCAATACCTTTTTCTGTGGCGTGTTTGGCTAACGTGCCAATCACGTCATCAGCTTCTACACCCGATTCAACAATAACAGGTAAACCCATTGCCTTAATGATGGCGTGCAACGGTTCGATTTGGCTTCTTAGCTCATCCGGCATCGGAGGACGGTTCGCTTTGTACTCTTTATAGATGTCATCGCGAAAGGTCTTGCCTTTAGCATCAAAAATCACCGCCATATGCGTCGGGTTGTATTGTTTGATCAAGCTTTTAAGCATGTTCACAACACCATAAATAGCACCGGTGTCTTGGCCTTTTGAGTTGGTTAATGGTGGTAAACCGTGAAAGGCACGAAAAAGATATGACGATCCATCGACAAGAATAAATGGAGGCTTTTTAGAATCAGGCATAGATGGCGATTTTCCAATAGAGAATATGAGCGCAAGGATGCCACAGGCTAGGGCAAATCGCCATATCATGAAGGAACATTAAGGTCGATAGCGGATCGCATTTCGCCTGTGGATAACTTTGTGATCTAAAATTTTGGGCACAATGATCCGGATGATCTTTGTCAAGTTAAAGATCACCTTTCAAATCAAGAAAAATAAGGGAATGAGACTTAGGTGTGAAAACAGCGTACCTGCTACTTACCATTCCATTTTATGTGGATAACTTGGTGTACGTTTATTTTTGGTTTAACCAAGTTGGTCAAGTAATGTAGCATAACCATTAACAATGTATACACGTATTATTAAGAACTTTTTTTGAACAGTTGTGTGTTTAATAGCCAAATTTTGAATAAGTAGATGGCATAGCGTCTAGGAGGACAATATGAAACAAGTAGCCGTTATTTTAAGTGGTAGTGGTGTGTTTGACGGGGCTGAGTTACACGAAGCGGTATTGACACTTTTAGCCATTGAGCAAGAAGGCGCGTCTTACCAGTGTTTTGCTCCAGATGTAAACCAACTGCATGTAGTCAATCACTTAACCGGTGAGGTATCAGAAGGTGAAGCACGAAATGTGTTAGTAGAATCGGCCCGTATTGCCCGAGGTGATATAAAACCTGTGACTGAGTGCGACGTAACTGCTTTTGACACACTTATTCTACCTGGTGGCTTTGGCGCTGCGAAGAACCTGTGCACGTTTGCTGTAGACGGTGAAAATTGTACCTTTAACGAAGAGGTGCTGACAGTGTGCAAAGCCTTCGCACAAGCTAAAAAGCCCGCAGCGTACGCGTGTATTGCACCTGCGCTAGCAGCAAAAGTGTATGGCAACAAAACTAAACTGACCATTGGCAGTGACGAAGCCACGGCTGGTGGGTTGAATGCCTTAGGAGCAACGCATGTAGAGTGCCCAGTTGATGAGGTGGTTGTTGATAATGACGCAAAGCTTGTTACTACACCTGCGTATATGCTGGCGCAAAGCATTAGTGAAGCCAATGCGAGTATTACTAAGATGGTCAAAACCGTGCTTGCTATGAAATAGAAAACTAAAAAAATAGAAGTGGTTGGTTTTTTCCTAGTGAAAAGATCAGGTGCCTTTATGTGTAATTAGCCTAATGTAGTGGGGAGACAAAGGTTTCCCCCTGTTCATTATAGTCCTATAATCAAAACCCTATGCGTAACGTATAGGATTTCATCTACCTTGTTTCACGTAGATAGATTCGCTTTTTGAAACCATATCAAAAAGCACATTGTAACTAGGGCTCAGTAGTCCTTATGCGCACTATAAAAATAAAGGCATAACAAACAATGCACTACCGTGCCATCATACGAATACTTGGGTTATTAATTGCGCTTTTTAGCGTAACCATGATCCCTCCCGCTATCGTGTCGTTGATTTATCAAGATGGCAGTGGCCTGCCTTTTATCCTCGCATTTATATTTTGTGTCATCGGCGGTATGGCATTGTGGTACCCCAACCGTCAGCAGAAAAATGACTTAAGAGCACGAGAAGGGTTTCTGATTGTTGCGCTGTTTTGGTCAGTACTAGCAAGCGTGGGGGCAATTCCACTTATCTTGCTAGAGCAACCAAGCATGACGGTAACCGATGCTTTCTTTGAGTCATTTTCTGGCCTGACTACAACTGGAGCTACGGTTATCGAGGGGATAGATTTTCTTCCTCATTCAGTACAGTTTTACCGTCAACAACTTCAGTGGTTAGGCGGCATGGGTATCATCGTACTCGCAGTTGCCATTTTACCTATCCTTGGAGTCGGTGGCATGCAGCTTTATCGGGCAGAAACTCCTGGCCCAGTTAAAGATAATAAAATGACTCCGCGTATTGCCGATACGGCAAAGCATTTGTGGTACATCTACCTATCTATAACCATTGCATGTGCCGGTGCATACTGGCTTGCGGGAATGAATGTTTTTGATGCGATTTGCCATTCTTTCTCAACGGTTGCTATTGGTGGTTTTTCGAACCACGACGCCAGCTTAGGCTATTTTAATAGTCCTATGGTAAACGTGGTGTGTTCCGTGTTTTTGCTTATTGCTGCGTTAAACTTCTCATTACACTATGCGGCGGTGAGCTCTCGTTCGGTTAAAGGCTATTTTAACGATCCAGAGTTTAAGGCGTTCTTTATCATTCAAGCCTCACTTATCGGGATTTGTTTCTTAGTACTTACACTATCAGGCTACTATAGCTCGGCAGAGCAGGCTTTAGATCAAGCTATGATCCAAGCGGTATCTATTAGTACCACAGCAGGGTTTGCAACCACTGATTTTTCAGTCTGGCCGGCATTCCTCCCTATTATGCTTATTTTTTCAAGCTTTATCGGCGGGTGCGCAAGTTCCACAGGTGGGGGCTTAAAAGTAGTACGCGTGTGCTTACTGTTTCTACAAGGCAAACGTGAGGTTGATAGGCTAATTCATCCGAAAGCGGTATACAGCGTTAAATTTGGCGACCGTGCCATGCCTGACAGAGTCGTAGAGGCTGTATGGGGGTTCTTTTCGGCTTACGCAGTAGTATTTGTGGTAATTATGATAGGCCTCATTGCTACAGGGTTAGATAACCTAAGCGCCTTCACCGCCACTGCAGCTATGCTAAACAATTTGGGCCCAGGATTAGGTAGTGTAGCGGCCAACTATGCCGATGTTACAGATGCTGGAAAGTGGATACTTGTGATTGCTATGGTATTTGGGCGACTAGAGGTCTTCTCATTGCTGGTCTTGTTCTCACCAACGTTCTGGCGCAGTTAACAGAAAAGGCAAAGTGGAAGAGTAAACCGTTAGCTTTATTACAAGCTTAGAAAAAACAAGGGCGATAAACATCGCCCTTTTTATATCTGGTGCTTATTACTGCACGTACTCATGTAGCTTTGCAAAAGCGCTAGCCAAAGAAAAATGCGCTGGGTTGGAACAGCTTTTCCACGTCGTTAATGTACTTCTTATCAACCAAGAACAAAATTACATGGTCGTTTGCTTCAATCTTGGTATCGCTGTGAGCAATAATCACCTGATCGTCTCGAACAATAGCCCCAATCGTAGTACCTGGCGGTAGTTTAATATCGCCTATTTGTTTGCCAACCACCTTCGAGGTATTTTCATCACCGTGTGCTATCGCTTCAATAGCCTCGGCAGCACCTCGTCGTAATGAGTACACGTTTACAATGTCACCGCGACGCACGTGAGTCAGTAGCGCCGAGATAGTGGCTTGTTGAGGTGAAAACGCGATATCTATCTCACCGCCTTGCACCAAGTCCACATAAGCACTTCGCTGGATAAGCACCATGGCTTTTTGTGCACCCATACGCTTTGCCAGCATGGCTGACATGATATTCGCTTCATCGTCGTTGGTAACGGCTATGAAAGCGTCAACTTGCTCGATGTTTTCTTCACTTAGCAATTCAGGGTCAGACGCGTCACCGCTAAATACAATGGTTTTATCTAAGTTCGCAGATAAATATTTGGCCCTTTCTGGGCTGTATTCAATAAGCTTAACGTTATGATTGTGCTCTAACTTTTTCGCTAGGCCTGCACCAATCAAGCCACCACCGGCTATCATAATTCGTTTGTAGCTTGATTCGAGCTTTTGAAGCTCACTCATTACTGCGCGAATGTGCTTGGTAGCGGCAATAAAGAACACTTCATCATCGGCCTCAATAACCGTGGTACCTAACGGGCGAATAGGGCGGCCGCGTCGGTAAATGGCAGCAACCCGAGTTTCAACGTTAGGCATGTGGTCTTTAAGCGCAGATAACGCGTGGCCTACCAGTAAGCCACCGTAATAGGCTTTAACCGCAACAAGGCTGGCTTTGCCTTCAGCAAACTCAACCACCTGAAGTGCACCCGGGTAGTCGATAAGACGTTTGATGGCCTTAGTTACCAACTGCTCAGGAGCGATAATGTGGTCAACGGGAATGTCTTGCTGCTTATATAGCTGCTCTTGGTAAATGATGTACTGTTCAGAGCGTACGCGAGCGATTTTAGTGGGGGTTTTAAATAGGCTGTAGGCCACCTGACAGGCCAACATATTGCTTTCATCACTATTGGTTACGGCAATCAGCATATCTGCATCTTCCGCACCGGCCTTACGCAACACGTCAGGGTGTGATCCCACGCCTGTTACTACTTGTAAATCAAGACGATCTTGAAGTGCGCGTAATATAGTGGGGTCAGAGTCAATAACCGTTATTTCGTTATTCTCACCCACTAAGTTTTCAGCAAGTGTTCCGCCTACTTGGCCGGCCCCTAAAATGATGATCTTCATCGTTATTATTTTGCCTTCATATTCGTGCAAGTCTTAACTGAGTGACGTTGCACAACTATTGAACTCAGTCTACTGACTTTACCAGCCTCGCATAATAGAAACCATCCATTTGTTGCTCTCCTGGCGTTATCTGGCGCCCGGGTTTATCAACGGTTTCTGTTTTCACTATGGGCGATAACGAGGCATCTGGAGTGTCGGCGAGAAACTGCTGTATTTGCGCGATGTTCTCTTTTGGCAAAATAGAACATGTCGCATAAAGCAGCGTGCCGCCTGGCTTTAATAGACCCCACAATGTTTCTAATATGCGCCGTTGAAGCTGTGCTAAATTGTCGATGTCATTGGCTTTTCGAAGCCAGCGAATATCTGGGTGACGTCGAATCACGCCGGTAGCAGAGCAGGGGGCATCCAGTAATATTCTGTCGAAGGGCTTTCCGTCCCACCAGGTATCAGGATTAGCTGCATCACCTTGCTTGATATCGACAGTGTGCTTAAGGCGAGTCATGTTTTCTTCTACCCGTTTTAGGCGTGTAGCATCAGCATCAAGCGCTAATACGTACTGTGTATCAGGTGCAGACTCAACAATGTGCCCTGTTTTTCCGCCTGGTGCGGCGCAACAGTCTAGAATGCGTTCGTTCGCTTGAGGCTCTAGGTAATGCGCAGCTAATTGCGCTGCCCCATCTTGTACCGCAAAGTGACCTTTTTCAAAACCAGGCAGGGCAGTAATGTCTTCTCGCTTAGTCAGAATTACGGCATCAGCATGGTCTGCGCTAAGGGTATATTCAACCCCTGCTTTATCTAACGCCTGAGTAAATGCTGCCAACGATGTTTGCAACTTATTTACACGAAGCCAAATGGGGGCCATGGCATTCGTTTCGTTACGAACCTGCTCGGCGTCGTCACCATAGGCGTTCTCTATTGCCTTAAACAACCACTTTGGCAAGCCGCTGTTTATGATTGCGTCGTCTACAGGTTTGTCTGCAAGGTTCTCTCGCTGAAAATTACGCAGTACCGCATTAACTAACCCTTTTAACCCTGCGGCATTTAAATAAGATGCTGCGGCGACGGTTTCGCCAACGGCTGCGTGGTTGCTAACGCGGGAAAAATTAAGCTGGTACAAACCAAGAAGAATAAGATGTTCTATGACTTTCTTGTTGCCTTTTAGAGGCCTATCTAACAAAGAGCGCAGCCAGTGCTGTAAAAGGGGAAGGCGACGCATTACCCCTAGTGACATCTCTTGAATCCATGCGTTATCTTTGGCGTTGTGTCTGCGCTGAACGCGTTCTAAGCACTCACGCGATGACTTGCCTTGCTCTAAAATTTGATAGATGACCCACGCACAATCTGCACGCAGGTTTTTTTGTTTGGGAAGGGGTAATGGTTTCACGTTTAGTCCGCTTGTGTCAGACAACGGCCCACTTCAAACCACGTTTGGCGAGCATTGATAACGTCTGACGCTGGAAGCGCCTTTTTGCCAGGAATTTGAAGGGATGTAATGCAAAGCGCATCGCGTCCCGTAGCGATAGTAATGCCCTCTTTATTGGCACTGATTACCGTACCTGGCGTGGCACCTTTATTTAAAGGAACAACGCTGGCAGACCATACTTTAACGTTCTGATCTTCGACCTGCATCCACGCTACAGGCCAAGGGTTGAAGGCGCGGATATTTCGCTCTATTTGCTCAGCATCGTCTGCCCAATTAATCAGGGCTTCTTCTTTTGATAGCTTTTTCGCGTAGGTCGCTTGAGAGTCGTCTTGTTTGGTGGGCGTGTAACGATCAAATTCATTAACGACATCAACCAACGCTTGTGGTCCTAACTCTGCTAGCTTTTCATATAAGGTGGCGCTGGTATCTTCAGAGGTAATAGGTAATGTTGCTATGTGAAGCATGTCACCCGTATCTAAACCTTCGTCCATTTGCATTATGGTTACGCCGGTCTCAGCGTCACCCGCCCAGATTGAACGCTGTATTGGTGCCGCGCCTCGCCACTTGGGCAGAATAGAGCCGTGCACGTTAATGCACCCTAGCTTAGGTGCATTTAACACCGAGGTAGGCAGTATCAGTCCATAAGCAACAACTACCATTAAATCGGCATTGAGCGAGGCTAATTCTTCCTGAGCGTCTTGAGCTTTAAGCGACTGAGGCTGGTAAACTGGAATGGCGTTTTCTTCTGCTAATACTTTAACCGGACTGGCGGTAAGCTTTTTACCTCGCCCTGCGGGTCTATCAGGCTGAGTGTAAACAGCAATGACTTCGTGCTCGCTCTCGAGTAACGCTGATAGATGTTTAGCTGCAAAATCCGGAGTACCGGCAAAAATCACTTTCAATGGAGTTGTCACGTTATTCCTTAGGCTTTTGCAGCAAGACGCGCTTCTTTCTCAAGCTTTTTACGAATACGTTGGCGCTTAAGCGGTGAAAGGTAATCAATAAACAATTTGCCTTTTAGATGATCCAGCTCGTGCTGAATACAAATCGCTAACAAACCTTCTGCATCCAACTCAAAGCTTTCGCCATTCTGATCTAGCGCTTTTACGGTAATTGCTTCGGCGCGCTCAACTTTCGCGTAATTACCCGGCACTGATAAACAGCCTTCTTCGCTAATCGTGGAGCCATCTTTACGAATGATTTCAGGGTTAATAAATACGCGTGGCTCGTTTTGATCTTCCGATACGTCCATTACAACAACTTGAACGTGGCGGTTAACTTGCGTTGCAGCAAGGCCAATACCGTTCTCGTCTTTCATGGTTTCGAACATGTCCGATACCAATTGTTTAATTTCGTCGTTAACCTCTTCAACCGGCTTAGCTACCGTGCGAAGACGTTCATCAGGAAAACTTAATACGTCTAAAATTGCCATTTCTCGCTTACTTCACCTTTTCGCTGTATAAATTCATATACGATCTAATTGCCAGCACACTTTACAGTGCTTATTAAGTTACTATTCTAACGTATATCGGGCTGTTTCGTGCAGTTTTTTACCGAAACCCTATTAGAATACCTAGTTATGCCGATATAGTGCTATTGTCTGAAAAATCAACAATAAGTGACAGTGAATAATTTGCAGGTGGTTAATTTGAAAAAGCGATTGATTTACGCGCGTCGTGCAGCATTGTTTATCTTAGGTGCACTGCTTTCTTTGCCTACCTTTGCGCTGCAGCTAAAAGAGAGCGCGCCAGAAACCTACACAGTAAAGCGTGGAGACACGCTATGGGCAATCGCTAACGTCTTTCTCAACGAGCCTTGGCTCTGGCCTGAATTATGGCGAACCAACACCCAAATCGACAATCCACACCTTATTTACCCGGGCGATGTTATCGTCGTTGGGTATGTTGATGGGCAGCCTGTATTAAGTGTAAAGCGCGACAAACCTTCCTATAAGCTTTCTCCGGCTACCGATAAGCGAGTAAAACCGAAGCCTGTTGATGTGTTGTCGTGGACATCTATTTCTCCATTCATTAGACAACATATGCTGCTAGACGAGGAAAGCTATGCTTCGCTACCTAAATTGCTGGGTAATCAGGATGGAAACGTAAGGTTTGCGTCTGATGATTTTGTGTTAAGCCAGCAACAATTCAGTACCGACGATCAGTACCGAGTAGTAAGAAAGCACGCTACGATTAGAAATCTTGATGGGGAAATCCTTGGTATTCAAGTTACCCATGTTTCAACAGCTTCACTAGTGGAAAAAGATGAAGGTAGCAACACGATGTTGCTTTTCATCGACGATGCGAACCAAGAAGCTAAGCGCGGTGATAAGTTAATGGCGGGTGGATTTGAACATCCTGAAGGCTTTGAACTTGTTCCGGCTACTTCGCAGCGAGGCGCAATAGTTGGAGATTTGCATGATCACGATTTACTTGGCAAATACGACGTTGTCATTCTTGATTTAGGCAGTATGGAAGTAGCGCCAGGTACGGTCCTGGGGCTCTACTCACAAGGTCCAGCCATTATTGACGAAGAAAGTCCACGCTATGTAGATGAACCCGGCGCTAACACTGGTGGTGAGTGGTTTATCGATACAGTATCGCAACCCGCGCTTAAAGTAGGTGAAGTTGTTGTGTTTAAAACATTTGATGCGGCAAGTTACGGATTAATTACGCGAGCGAATAAGGGGATAAAGCGCGGCTTCATTGTCGCCAAGCCTTAAACGTTGCATGGTTCATTGTCGCTCGCATTAGGAGCGATAATGGCACCACAATCTTCTCAGTTAGACAGCGAAGCATTAGCATGGATAGCGCTGGCTTCCGCTCAGCGTGTTTCACCTAAACTATGGCTACAGGCTCTCGAAAAATATCAACTTTCTACTGTCGATTTAGGCAGCAACACGTCTTCGCTGCCTAACGAGGTTAAACAACTCACCAACAACATTTCACCGCCTCTTATTGATGCAGCAATAAACTGGCTGCAAGCGAGCGACAATAGACACATCGTGCCGTTGTCATCGCCTCACTATCCAGAATTACTTAAGCAATTGGATAGTCCGCCCCTCGCGCTATTTGCCACGGGAAACAAAGCGCTATTTCAAAAACCACAGATTGCTATAGTGGGAAGCAGAAGGGCCAGCCTTCAGGGTAAGCGTACCGCAACCGACATTGCTTATGGGTTATCTAGTAGCGGAGTTGTAGTGACGAGCGGCCTTGCCATGGGCATTGATAGCGCCGCACACCAAGGCGCCCTGTCTGGTAGCACCGGAACCATTGCTGTAATGGGTACGGGACCTGAAAAGGTATATCCGGCTAAAAATAGTAAGCTCTATGAAGCTATCAACAATGACGGAGGTGTCACCGTTACAGAGTTTTTTCCGGGGCAGGGACCTAAGCCTTGGCATTTTCCAAGGCGAAATCGAATTATCGCAGCGTTATCCCTTGGAACCTTAGTGGTAGAGGCAAAAATTAAGAGTGGCACCTTGATAACTGCGAATTTGGCCGCAGATATGGGGCGAGAAGTATTCGCTGTGCCAGGCAATATCGCTAACGTTTACGCTGAAGGTTGCCACTGGTTAATCCAACAGGGCGCCAAATTAGTAACAAATATAAGCGATATTCTAGATGAAGTTGGCGTTCAGCCGGAACAACTAGGCTTGAATGTTGACGAGCAAAACGAAAAAAGTACAGCGAATAGCTTGGCAACCGATAAATTATTAGCTAGTGTGGATTATGACATCACCGCTATTGATGTCATAGCCCAGCGCAATGCCTTATCTGTATCGCAAGCAATGGCATCATTATTAGAATATGAGTTGCGTGGTTTAGTGGCCGCTGTCCCTGGTGGTTACGTTAAATTGAGGGGAAAATAATATGTTCGATATCCTCATGTATCTGTTTGAAAACTTCATTCACAGTGAAACGGAAATTCGTGTTGACCAAGACGAGTTAACGGAAGAGCTTGTGCGCGCAGGATTTCATCACGATGAGATTTATAAAGCCCTCGCATGGTTAGAAAAGTTAGCGGCACTGCAAGAGACGGACATCAAACCGTACTTTTGCAAAGGTATTAGCACTAGCTTAAGCCGTATTTACACGCATGAAGAACAAATGCGTTTAGATGTGGAATGTCGCGGTTTTCTTATGTTCTTAGAACAGGTTAATGTGTTGGATGCCTCCACACGCGAAATGGTTATAGATCGCGTTATGGAAATTGATTCCAATGAATTTTGCTTGGAAGACCTGAAGTGGGTTGTGCTAATGGTACTATTCAACGTACCTGGCAAAGAGAAAGCCTACGCACAAATGGAAGATCTTTTGTTCGAAGAGCCAGATGGTGTTCTGCATTAATGCAGTTGTAGTCACTGGTATTTGAATCTTTACTTAAAAATGCGCTGTGAAATTGCAGCGTGTTTAAGGCCTTAACGTCCAATACATGTCTAAAATAGACCATTCACTCTTTTCAGCGCACGAGCATGCTCTCGATGATAATTTCGGAGATTGCCCCGAGTGCGGTAAACCTCTTCATATAAAGAACAGTAAATCCGGCCCTTTTATTGGGTGTACGGGCTATCCGGAATGTAGCTTTAGTAAGCCACTTCACGATAAACAAACCACCATACTGAAAACCTTAGACGGTGTAGCCTGCCCTGAATGCGCATCCGACTTAGCCATAAAGAAAGGGCGGTTTGGCATGTTTATCGGCTGTACCAATTTTCCTTCATGCCATCACATAGAGCCCATTAAAGAAAAAGAAGATACTTTGGTGGATTGTCCAAAGTGTAAGAAAGGGCATCTAATCTCGCGTACTAACAAATATGGCAAACAGTTTTTTGCGTGCAACCATTATCCACAATGTCGATATGTGCTAAATTTCACGCCGGTTAATGAAAGCTGCCCAGACTGCGGTTGGGGAGTATTGATAGACAAAAAGGGACAGTTACAGTGTCCTCAGCCTAGTTGTGGCTTTAAAAAGTAATTATACGAACAACTAAAGAAGAACTATACGTAGAGATTAAAACCATGTCTGATATCCAAAATGGGAACGTAAACACGTTTACCCCCGTTGAGGCTAACTCACCTGAAGTAGACCCTGTTGTTGCCGCATTCCAAGCTGGCAGTTTAATCGTTTATCCAACCGAAGCGGTAATGGGCATCGGATGTGACCCCGACAATGAAGCCGCTGTAAATGCGCTTTTAGAGATAAAACAGCGACCGGTAGAAAAGGGCGTGATATTGATTGCAGCAAACTACAGTCAGCTACTGCCTTATGTTAACGACAACGCCATTCGCCCTGACAGACGCACCGATATTTTTTCGAGCTGGCCAGGCCCTAATACTTGGCTATTACCTAAGTCGTCATCTGCGCCAGTTTGGTTAACCGGCAAGCATAGTAAAATAGCGGTGCGCGTAACTAATCACCCTGTAGTAGTGGAATTGTGCAACAAGTTAGGTAAACCGTTAGTTTCTACAAGCGCTAACCTGACCGGCCAACCGCCAGCCATCACCACTGAAGAAGCAAAAGCCGTATTCGCTGATTCCGTTTTCTATGTCGAAGGGGAAGTAGGCGGTGCAACTAAACCCAGTACCATTCGCGATGGTGACACAGCAGAGGTAATAAGAGCATGACATCAGCAGAATTACTGGACGGTAAAAATGCCGCTGAAGTAATAGAACAAGTAAAAAGCTATTTACTAGGGCTGCAAGACACCATTTGCCAAACCCTTGAACTTGCCGATGGTAAGGGCCAGTTTGTTGAAGACAGCTGGCAGCGAGAAGAAGGTGGCGGTGGCCGTTCTCGAGTACTAAAAAATGGTGCGGTGATTGAACAAGGCGGCGTTAACTTTTCTCATGTGTTTGGCAGTCAAATGCCGGCTTCAGCAACGGCTAATCGGCCTGAGCTTGCGGGAAGAAACTTTCAAGCAATGGGTGTATCACTCGTTATTCATCCACATAACCCTTATATCCCAACGTCACATGCTAATGTTCGCTTTTTCATTGCAGAAAAAGAGGGCGAAGCACCTATCTGGTGGTTTGGCGGCGGCTTCGACTTGACGCCATTTTATCCGTTTAAAGATGACGTTTTACACTGGCATGATACTGCTAAAAAATTATGTAAGCCGTTTGGCGATGATGTTTACCCTAAGTACAAAAAGTGGTGCGACGACTACTTTTACTTAAAGCATCGCAATGAAACTCGCGGAGTGGGCGGTTTATTCTTCGACGACCTGAATGAATGGGGCTTTGAACAGTCATTTGCATATATGCAGGCTGTTGGTAATGGCTTCATCGATGCTTACGTTCCTATTGTTGAACGTCGTAAGCAAACCGATTTCGGCGAAAGAGAGCGTGATTTCCAACTTTACCGCCGGGGCCGTTACGTTGAGTTTAACCTTGTATTCGATCGAGGCACTTTATTTGGACTGCAAACCGGCGGGCGTACTGAATCAATTCTAATGTCGATGCCGCCGCTCGCGCGCTGGGAGTATTGTTATACACCTGCACCGGGTAGCGCCGAAGCCAAGCTGACAGACTGGTTAAAACCTACTGATTGGTGATTATTTGTTAAATAAGGCTCCGCTTAAATCCTTACGCGGACCGCCAATAGCAGCTTTCATCTTTAATGACTAAAAAACGCCGTATTAACGTTAATGCGGCGTTTTTTTTGATCTACATCAAGGTGGAATATCATCTGTGTTTCCGTGAGTTATCAAACTTGCGCTGGATCAATGTTTCTCTTAACCACAGGCGTAAAGTAGCGCCATCTTAGTTAAACACAAAAGAGACACATCATGCGCAAACACTTTTTATCTGCATCTGCACTTTGCCTTACACTTGCTGCACTCTCACCTTTAGCTAGCGCTCACCAGCAGGGCGACTGGATTGTTCGTGGCGGTCTTACCACCGTTGCTCCTGACGAATCGACGTCTAACATCGTCGCGGGTGGAACTGATCTTGGCGTGGCTCTTAATATCGATAACGATACTCAGCTAGGTTTAAATGTAGCGTACTTTATTACTAACAATATTAATATCGAGCTGCTTGCCGCAACGCCCTTTAAGCACGACGTTAATTTTTCTGTTGCTGATCCGTTAGGGACGGGTAATCAGCTTGGTGAAGTCACGCATCTTCCTCCTACGCTTACCGCAAACTACTATTTTAATGATGCCAGCTCTGCGTTTCAGCCATACATTGGTGCAGGTATCAACTATACCTTTATCTTTGATGAAGAGTTTACAGGTGCGAATGAAACAGCTGGCTTAAGCGACCTATCGCTTGATAATTCATTTGGCTTGTCAGCACAGGTGGGAATGGATTACCAAATTGATACCAAATGGCATGTTAATGCATCGGTTCGATTCATTGATATAGATACCGAAGCAACCTTCAAAGTGGGTGATGCTGCTGGAAAGGTAAGTGATATTGAAATAGATCCTTGGGTGTATACCTTATCGGTGGGTTACACATTCTAATTATTAGTTCCACGCCTTATTAACTATTAGGCTTTCACAATTGCACTACTCTATGCGCCATAAAGAGCGTAGACAGTAACAGGGGAGTTGCGCGTTAAAAGGTTAATCCTTTCAACGCGCTTTTTTATTTTGTATTCACCATGTGATTGGCAAGTTGATCAAGTGCGTCTATCAACTGTTGAGCTAAGGCGATATCTTCAACCGTTTTAAACATGGCTTTTCGCATGCAATACATCCACTGAGCTTTTAACTCCGGTGTTACGGTATAAGGTAGATGGCGTGCACGCAGACGCGGGTGGCCATACTGCTGCTGATAATCATCAGGACCACCAAGCCATAAACTTAAATATAGAAAGAACACGTGGCGAATTCTGTCTAACGGCTGGGGGTGAATAGCTAGCAGTTCATTGGCGAGTGGATCGGTTTCCATTATGTCGTAAAACGTATTTGCTAATTCCCGTACTTTCTCCTCTCCACCTATACGTTCATATGGTGTACTCTGCGAAGCACGATTATCGCTTTTCTTCTTTATATTAAATAAGTCTCGTATTCCCATGAAAAAATTCGCTGTATTCGGAAATCCTATTGCACAGAGTTTATCACCAACTATCCATCAAATGTTTGCTGAACAAGTGGGAGAAAAGATTTCTTATGAAAAGGTACTTGCGCCAGTAGACGGTTTTGTAGATGCCGCCAACGCGTTTTTAGCTCAGGAAGGCGCGGTAGGTTGTAACGTCACCATGCCTTTTAAGCTTGATGCATTCAACTTGGCAAAGGTAGATGACCAAGCAGCCAAAGATGCACAAGCTGTTAATACGCTAATGAATGGTGACAGCGATGAAATATGGGGATTCAACACTGATGGTGTAGGGCTGGTAAACGACTTGCTTAACAGCGGTGTGGAAATTAAGGGTAAGCGCGTGTTGCTTATTGGTGCCGGCGGCGCAGCCCGTGGCGTAATCTCCCCGTTATTAAAAGCAGGGGCCGCCTCTTTAACCATCACCAATAGAACCAAAGCGAAAGCAGAGGAAGTGGCAAGTGCCGCTTCAAGCGCTAAAGTGCAGGTGGCTGCGCTTGAAGATATCGCAGATGTTGCGCCTCATATTATTATTAATTCAACAGCCGCCAGTTTGAGCAATGAATTGCCGTGCCGCTTAAATGATGGTGTTTTACAAAACTGTGAAGTGGTGTACGACATGGTTTATAAAAACTCACCCACGCGCTTTATGAGAGATGCGGCCGAACTTGGTGTCAAAGCGCAAATAGATGGATTAGGGATGCTGGTTGAGCAAGCGGCTGAAGCTTTCTACATATGGACACAAAAGCGCCCCGATACTTCAGATATTGTAAAACGTGTCAGGGCTATCGTTGAGCAAGATGAGAAGCGAAACTAGTTCGCTTCTTCTAGGTACTCATCTTTCAATACAACATAGTTAACGGCAGACTGTTTCAGGAATGCCATTTCGGCGTCGTTGAGCGGTCTTTTCTTTTGCATGGGGTTCCCAACGTAAAGAAATCCGCTTTCTAATCTTTTGTTCGGCGGTACTAATGTACCTGCACCAATAAACACATCGTCTTCAACAACAACACCATCCATTACAATAGCGCCCATGCCAACGAGAATTCGATTACCCAACTGGCAGCCGTGTAGCATACACTTATGCCCAACGGTAACGTCCTCACCAATAATAAGTGGGAAGCCGTTGGGGGTTTTCTCAGATTTACGGGTAACGTGTAAAACACTGCCATCTTGAATATTAGAACGGGCACCAATACGAATTTTGTTCACGTCGCCACGAGCAGCAACCAGCGGCCAAATACTCGCATCATCTTCTAAAACTACATCACCGACGATTCTTGCCGAGCCATCAACATAGACATTCTTTCCTAATGTAGGAGAAACACCTTTAAAACTATCAATCGATTTATGCATTACACACTCATATATATTGCGCAGAAAGTGAATTACGCAAACTCTAACAGCAATACAGATGACTTGGTACTAGTAGGGTGGTTACAGAGCCTACCTGTAATGCTTTAAGCAACAGGTAACTATCCATACGTTGCAACACGCGAAGAGGAGGGTAGTAAATCACAAGGAGAAAAATGATAATGTAGCTTGCTAATAGAATTTATCGAGACATTGTAATGCCCAAGCGCTATGTATTTTTCACTGCCCTTTCCTATGCGTATCCTATTTATAGACCACTACAAGAGGCCATTAGGGCTAGAGGTGACGAAGTCGCGTGGTTTTTGGAAGGAGAATGTGCCGATCTATTGAAGCCTGATGAAATTCGCCTTCACACTATTAATGATGTTGTTGAATACAACCCCTTAGCCATATTTGCGTGTGGAAATATCATCTATCACTTTTTGCCAGGTATAAAGGTATCAGTCTTTCACGGTTATCCGATTGGCAAGCGAGGGGAGAAGAGTAGCGCTACAGATGATCACTTCTCTATTCGCGGGTGGTTTGATATGTACTGTACTCAGGGGCCAAGTAGCACAGAGTATTTTAAGCAGCTTGAAGAAAAGCATCAGTTTTTTAAAGTGTATCAAACAGGTTGGGCGAAAGTGGATGACTACTTTTCTTCATATAAGAAGGAAAACGATGTTCCCACTATTCTCTACGCCACCACTTTTTCTAAAGGCATTACCTCTGCTCCTGTACTTGTCGACACAATAAGTAAGTTAGTGAAAGAAAAGAAATGGAATTGGCGTTTAACATTTCATCCCAAACTCAACGATCAAGCACTATTAAATAGATATCGTGCGCTGGCAGACGAAAATAGTAACGTTACCTTTGTCGATAATGTTCGTCTTGAAGACTTTCAGCAATCAGATGTCATGTTGTGTGACAGCAGCTCTATAATTTTAGAGTTTATGATGATGAACAAACCTGTTGTCACTTATCGCAATACAAACCCTGGACAACATTTACTTAATGTCACAGAAGTAAGCGAAGTAGAAAACGCCATTGAAACAGCATTAACGCGACCAGCATCATTAATGAAAGAGGTTAACGACTTTGCCCATTATCATGAAGCCTATAGAGATGGACGTAATTGCGAACGTATTTTAGATGCAGTCGATGACTTTAATAGTAACTATAAAGGTAAGATAAAAGCTAAGCCGCTTAACCTTTGGCGCAAGTTCAGGTTAAGGAATAAGCTGAAATACTGGAAATAGTTGGTATTTTGAGCGTTCAAAACGAATATGACACTTTTTTTAAAATAAGTGTTGACGTGAGCGCTCATTTCCCTAAAATGCGCATCCGCTTCGGGGGAAAAGCAAAACAGCAAGCCTCCTGAAGTAAGTCTCTACTACCTTTATAGGCCAGTA
>NZ_VTYM01000051.1:0-9168 GCF_013113925.1 Alteromonas sp. 07-89-2
CTTTTATTTTTTATTTTTCTTGAACCATTTAGTGAATTGCACTATCACAGTATTGTACGCAATCACTTTTCCGGCACTATCAACCGAAATGATGTAGAGCGCTCGAGAAAATGATTTGTTGTACTTTCAACAATCAAAAGAGGCTAATCAATGAAAAGACAAAAAAGAGATAAACTGACACGCGCCCATTCGAAAGGCTATCAAGCTGGCATTAGCGGTCGTTCAAAGGAAAATTGTCCATTTCAGCAAAACGATGCACGTTCACAGTGGTTAGGTGGATGGCGCGAGGCAGTAGAAGACAGACACTTAGGTTTAAGTGTTAAATAACACTTCTCTTTTATGAACTGATTATGCAAAAAGGAAAGCCCCTGAAAAGGGGCTTTTTTGTTGGTCAACGTAAATTGACCTTATAGCTCTATAAAGGCAGTTTAGAAGTTTGAGGTATCTTGGAACAAGCCAACTTTCAAATCTTTCGCTACGTAAATCTCACGGCCATCAACTTCTACTGAACCATCTGCCATACCCATGAAAAGTTTACGCTTTATCACGCGCTTCATCGTGATCTTATACGTTACCTTCTTAGCGGTTGGAAGGATTTGACCCGTAAATTTAACTTCACCTACACCTAAAGCTCGGCCTTTACCAGGGCCGCCGCTCCAACCTAAAAAGAAACCAACTAACTGCCACATCGCGTCTAGGCCTAGGCATCCCGGCATTACCGGATCACCTGGGAAGTGACAATCAAAAAACCATAAATCGGGGGTAATATCTAACTCAGCGATAATTTCGCCTTTTCCATGCTCACCGCCATCTTCCGTAATTGAAACTACACGGTCCAT
Source organism: Alteromonas sp. 07-89-2 (assembly GCF_013113925.1). NCBI lineage: Bacteria > Pseudomonadati > Pseudomonadota > Gammaproteobacteria > Alteromonadales > Alteromonadaceae > Alteromonas > Alteromonas sp. 07-89-2. The sequence goes on from NZ_VTYM01000051.1 coordinate 840, forward strand.
CATTAACATGTTAGGTGCGGGAAGTTGACTGTTACCTGGGCCAAACATTTCACCACGGCTACACGCCAATAAATCTTCTTTGTTAAAACTATTTTTCTTCTCTGACATTCCCAACTCGTTGCTGTTATTAAAGTGACGCTGCTAATTTAGCGAACAGTTGTACGCCAAACAACTCTGAACAGTCATTTTTCTGAAGAAAAACGCATGCTAATATAGGTTTAGCAACTTTGGCTTGTACAAACATCGTTCTACACGTGTGATTTTTGTACGACTTTTAAATACAAGCTCTACAGTAACGTAACATTGTGTGAAAACTATGACAGAACAAACAACGAAAAAAAGCATTAAAAAGAGTGCCGCAGATAGAGCTAAAGCCAACGCTGATAAACAACGAAGGTTTAGAGAAAGGCAAAAAGACGCAGGTAAGAAACTTGTAAGAGGCTATGTTAGCCCCGAAGCAAAAGCATGTTATGACGAAATACGCGACAAGACTGGCTGGACTGACAGTGAAGCTATGTCAAATGCCATGCGGCTTATGTACGCAGCTTACAAATGTGGACAAATTAAACTTCTGAATGAATGGCTTCGCAAAAATAACCGTTAGCCAGTTTATTTAATTTTTGTTTTCAGCCATGCACGACTTGGACTATTTTGCATGGTGTGGCGTTTGACAATACGATGCGCCTCTTTAACCACATCATCTCGCTCGCGATAGTCCCATAAGCGCTTTGCCGTGATGCGATTATTCTCTGTTATATCAACGAGCGGTTCAACGTAGTCGCGTTCAACGTCAAAATCTAACATTTGCGCTTCTAGGGGCGGCAATAGGTGAGGGGCGTGAACAGCTTCACTGGGTAATTTAGCAAGTTCTGGCACCCACTTCTTGATGAATACACCTTCAGGATCTAATTTTGAAGATTGTGTTGCAGGGTTGTATAACCGCACGGTGTGAATACCGGTTACGCTAGCCTGCATCTGTATTTGGGGGTAATGAATACCTGGCTCAAAATCTAAGAACTGTGTTGCCAAATAATGCGCTGCCTTTAGCCAGTGTACATTTAGGTGATGACACAGAAAACTGGTTACCATGGCGCGCATTCGAAAGTTTAAGTACCCGGTATACTTAAGTGCTCGCATGCAGGCATCTACCAACGGATAGCCGGTCAATCCCATTGTCCAAAGGTAAAAGCGACGCTCGGCTTCTGGGCCATCTATAAACGGAAAGTTTTCGTATCCACTATTCATTGGTCGCCATTCAATACTGTGTTCGCTCTCAAATTTTTGAATAAAATGGCAGTGCCAATGTAACCGAGACGTTAAAGCGGCTAGGGCGCGACTCCATTGTTTTCTATCAGAATTCGGCAGTAACTTTTTCGTCTGCTTTTGATGTTGAACGCTTTGGTAAACTTGCTTAATTGATAGATTGCCCCATGCCAAGTAGGGACTTAAACGAGAACATGCCCGTCTTGCATATTCCGGCTTAGAAATATGTTGATGGTAGTATTGTCCTCTAGCATCGAAAAAATCTTTTAATACTTGCCAAGCACGCCTTTCACCGCCTGGCTGCATCTTGTTTAATTTTTTTAACTTGTCTAAAACATCCTGCCGATAATAATTCGATTTCTCGCTACAATGAGTGCCGGTTTGACTAGTAATATGACAATCAAACAGACCAAGCTCATCTAAATTTTTGCAAGCAGTGTTGATGTTGTAGTGCTGGGTGCAGTCGACCCAATTAACGCTGTTTATATCAATATCATAGGTTTTCGTTGTAAAGTGACGATCCCAGTTTTGCTGCCATTGCTCACGGTGAGGCAAACCACGCATCACTGCGCCATACTGGGACTCAATATGATTTATTTTCTTTTTCTTCAAATAGTTACTTACTGAAATATCACGGTTATGCGTAACTCTCAACCCTATTTCTTGGTAACTCCTAACCGCTGAAATAGCGTAATGCTGGGCAATAAGTTCGAGCGCATCAATAACTTCACAGTGTAAAGTCAGTAAACGGGCGTCTGAAGGCAACTGGGCGTTAATGTCGTCGATACTTTGCTGGATAAATTGCCAATGACGCATGTCCATATGCGGGTCGGCCATAAGGGAAGGTTCCCAACAAAAAAGCGGAAGAATGTTTTCGTTTTTTTCAACTGCACGGTAGAGAGGCTCGTGGTCTCGAAGACGAAGGTCACGTTTAAACCATATGACAGTCACAGATTGTTTAGAATGTACTGGAACCATATGACGAACTAACTACAACCACTTTTTACGAAATTGGCTGTCCGAATCATAAATCTCAGTCTGCTTTTGAAGGTTGAACTGTCTGTGGCCGCGAGGGTCGCTTCCAACACCTGCTAAGTAAAGCCAATTGCCCCAATTACTCCCCACATCGTAATCGATTAATTGATGCTCAAACCACGCTGCACCGTATCGCCAGTCCTGCCTTAGTTCGTGAACCAAACAGCTCGCAACTAGTTGCCTGCCTCGGTTTGACATATAGCCAGTTTCAGCGAGTTGTCGCATGCAAGCATCGACTATCGGGTAACCGGTCTTTCCTTCGCACCATAACGCAAAGGTTTCAGGACAATGCTGTGTCGACGGCTTTTTACCCTGGATACCGCTAAAGCGAAACCAATTGGCCCCGTATTTACACTGTAACCAATGAAAAAATTCGCGCCAAAGTAATTCAAAGTATATCCAATAAGTGGAATCGTTTTTTTCAACGGTTGCTTCAAACTGTTGAACTTGCCGAATGACTTCCCGTGCAGACAGCGACCCGTTCGCTAACCAAGCCGAAAGCTTGGTACTGTCTTGCCAAGTATCTAAAGCGTTCCTTGTGTCTTTATACGTTACTGCAGCTTTCCAATCGAAGAGATAAGCATTTAAATGCGTCAGCGCTGCTGTTTCACCTCCAACAAACGATGATTCAGACGGCCTCGGTAAATCAGTATCAATGGCGAATAAAAAAGACTCATCTAATTGCGGTGTAAAAGGGCTTGGTAAGCTTTCAATGGGTGGATGGACAGATAATGGCTTACAGTGCTTTTCCACTTTTCTGCGAAACGGACTAAAAACGTCGGGCATCTCTTCGATGTTGAAAGGAAGGGTTTGTGCATCAAATAAGCCAAACGTCGGAGTTTCTATAACTGTTACCGAATCGAAAAAGCGCTTTACTGAATTTAACTGTGCTGTTTCATCAAAACCACAGTGCTCGCTTACCCCAAGGTGAGAATATTGTCCGGACTTCATCAATTGAACTAAACACTCAGCAGGGTCGCCTTTGACAATGAGCAAATCATGTCCGAGCTTAGCTAATTGCCGTTTTAAATCCACAAGTGTTTGAAGCAGGAATGTGTGCCTATGTTTCCCCATAGGCGCAAAACCATATGTCGTAGGTGTAAACGCTTTATCATCAAGAATATAAAGAAAAGTAACCTGCTGAACTGCTTCACACAGCGCAGAAATAGCAGCATTATCATGCAGTCTAAGGTCATGTCGAAACCAATATAAACCTCGTTGATTGTTGTTCGTACGTTTTGATTGTTGGAGGTGATTTATCATACTAATTTTGAGTACTTTTTTACTATTTCTACGGATCTTGAATCCGAGTTTTATCGTAGTACATGCTATACGAATAATGTTAAGATTTGGCGCAATGCCTGAGGAAAAAATGTGACCGTTCCCGTTAGTATAATGTGGTTCAGACAAGACCTTCGAGTAAAAGACAATCCAGCCTTAAACGCTGCCTGTGATATGGGAAAGATAGTACCCATCTACATATATGATGACACTGCACCTAATGGCAGAGAGCCTGGGGGGGCAAGTAAATGGTGGTTGCATCATTCACTCTCGTCGCTCAATAAACGCTTAAACGGACATTTACAAATATTTAAGGGTGACCCACAGACACTTATTCCAAAGTTAATGAAGTCATTTAACGCTAAAGGTATCTTTTGGAATCGGTGCTATGAGCCATGGCAAATAAACCGCGATAAAACGATCAAGAAAACCTTAATCGAGCATGATTATGAAGCCCATAGCTGTAACGGCAGCTTACTATGGGAGCCAATGAAAGTATTGAAAAAAGACGGTACACCGTATCGCGTATTTACACCCTTCTACAAGAAGGGCTGCCTGCAGGTTGAAGAGCCACGTTATCCCAAAGCACCACCCGCACGTATTACTTATGCGGATGTCGACAACGACAGCGATGGATTAACTTCGTTAGATTTACTTCCTACCATCAATTGGGATGCAACCATTGAAAAAGAGTGGTCACCAGGCGAAGACGGCGCCGCTGACAATTTAGCTGACTTTATTGAAAATTCAGCACGTAAATACAAAGACGGCAGAGACATACCGTCAGCCAATGGGACATCGCGTTTGTCGCCGCATTTACACTTTGGTGAAGTGTCTCCAAATCAAGTTTGGTACGCGATAAAAGACAAGTTTGGAAATAGTGAAGACAAAAGCATTGAAACCTACTTGAGTGAGTTAGGTTGGCGCGAGTTCAGCTATTATTTGCTGTTCCATTTTCCTACTTTGCCTAATAAGAACTTCAACGAAAAGTTCGATAAGTTTCCTTGGCGCACAGATGCGAAAGCGCTTAAAGCGTGGCAAAAGGGAAATACAGGCATTCCTATCGTAGACGCTGGCATGCGCGAACTGTGGCAAACGGGCTACATGCACAATCGAGTTCGCATGATCGTGGGTTCGTTTTTAGTGAAAAATCTATTACTCAGTTGGCATGAAGGCGAGCGATGGTTTTGGGATACATTGTTGGATGCCGACCTTGCGAGTAACAGTGCAAGTTGGCAATGGGTTGCGGGTTCTGGCGCTGATGCTGCGCCTTACTTCAGGATATTTAACCCAATACTACAAGGCGAAAAATTTGATAAAAAGGGCAACTATGTGCGTAAGTATTGCCCTGAATTGAACAAGCTGTCAGACAAGTATATCCATAAGCCATGGGAAGCCCCTTCGGCTATATTGAAAGATGCAGGTATAGAACTTGGTAAGGAATACCCAAAACCTATTGTTGATTTAAAAGCGTCGCGTCAACGCGCGCTAGACGCATTCCAAACATTAAAAGAGTAGGGTATGGCAGCACTTATTTTAGTTTTAGGCGATCAGCTTACCGAGACGTTGCCAGCGATTGCTAACGCAGTAAAAAGCAAAGACACAATTTTGATGGCGGAAGTACGTGAAGAAGCCACCTACGTTAAGCACCATAAGAAGAAGATAGCGTTTTTGTTTAGCGCAATGCGTCATTTTGCCAAAGCGTTGCGAGACGACAATTTTAACGTGAACTACGTTCATTATAGCGACAAAAACAATCAGGGCGATTTGCTCGCTCAGGTTAAGCATGAACTTAACGGAAATGATTTTGATGAAGTAAAGGTGACTATGCCCGGAGAGTACCGCTTACTCAAAAGCATGGAGCAATGGGAAAACGTGCTTGGCATACCCGTTAGTATATGTGATGACAATCGCTTTTTATCGTCCCCACAAGAATTTACGGACTGGGCTGAAGGCAAGAAACAACTTCGAATGGAGTTTTTTTACCGTGAGATGCGTCGCAAACACAACGTGCTCATGGAAGGAAAAAATCCCATTGGCGGCAAGTGGAATTACGATGCCCAGAATCGCGAAGCAATGCCTGAAACCCAGAGAGTACCGAAGCATTCTACGTTTGAGATTGATGACATTACTTCGAAAGTTATCGAGCTCGTAAAAAGCGAGTTTAGCGATCATTTTGGCGATATCAATCACTTCCACTTTGCGGTAACTCGAAAAGACGCACTCAGCGTATTGAATACTTTTATAGAAGAAAGATTACCTAACTTTGGTCAGTATCAAGACGCCATGGTGGAAGGCAAGCCCTGGCTCTATCATTCACATATCGCGTTTTATTTGAACTGTGGTTTATTGACGCCAAAAGAAGCCATTCATGCAGCCGAACAAGCTTACCATGCAGGGCAAGTTCCACTGAATTCTGCTGAAGGGTTCATTCGCCAGATTCTGGGCTGGCGGGAGTATGTCAGAGGGTTCTACTGGCACTTTATGCCAAATCTAAAAACTGATAACTACTTCAATAACAGCCGCGCATTGCCATCGTTCTTTTGGGACGCCCAGACGAATATGAACTGCATGCGCCAGTGTATTAAAGAAACGCAGCAGAACGCTTATGCCCACCACATACAAAGATTGATGGTTATTGGTAATTTTAGTCTTTTAACTGAACTTAGCCCTGAGGAAGTGCAGGCATGGTATCTGTTAGTGTACGCCGACGCATATGAATGGGTTGAACTTCCTAATGTTGCGGGCATGATTTTGTATAGTGATGGAGGTAACCTAGCAAGTAAGCCCTACGTCGCAAGCGGAAGCTACATCAACAAGATGAGCAATTACTGCAAAAATTGCGGATACCAAGTTTCTAAAAAGACCGGACCAAAAGCGTGCCCGTTTAACTACTTATACTGGCACTTTATTGACAAACACAAGGAACAATTGAGCAATAATCACCGCATGGCCATGATCTATAAAACCTACGGGCGAATGAAAGAAGAAAATATCGAAACTATGAAGCAAGATGCCTCAACATTTCTGACTAAGCTAACGAAAAATGAAGAAGTCTGATTTACCCACCAAAATTTGTCCGGTTTGTCAGAGACCATTTGCTTGGCGCAAAAAATGGGAAAAGAACTGGGAAAATGTACGTTATTGCTCAAAACGTTGCTCAGGAAATAGAAAACCACTCAAAGCAAATGAAAGATAGTGGTATACGTCTTTATCAAAGGTTACGCTTCTTTATGACGTGGCCAGGTTAATCATTTGTTTCATACAGTACGTATAACGCATAGTGAACATACAAGGAGAGTGTTGTGGAAGCACCGATTACCGTAGATAGACTGCGTTTCCTTTTATACAGTGTAAAAGAAAAGCTTTGGGTAAAACCTCTTGGCTTTTGTTTGCTCTCAATCTTTGCTGTATTCGTCGCTAAAGTAGCAGACGGGACTTCATTGGCTGAGCATATTCCTGAAATAAAACCCGAATCAGTTGAAACACTGCTTTCAATAATGGCATCTAGCATGATGGTGATCGCCACGTTTTCTGCAGGTACTATGGTTAATGCTTATGCTTCGGCCAGTCAGTCGTCAACGCCGCGTTCTCTAAGCCTTATAATATCCGATGATGTATCACAAAACGCACTGTCAGTTTTCATAGGCGCATTTATCTATAGTGCTGTAGCGCTTACTGCAATGACTCAAGCTTTTTTCGATGAAGCCGGGCTTTTCATTTTATTTTGTCTAACCTGTCTGGCTTTTTCGATAGTTATTTTAACTTTTATCCGGTGGGTAGACAGCGTTGCACGATTAGGGCGCGTGGGGTCAACGCTATTAAAAGTGGAGCACGCCACGACACGCGCGATTAAAAATAGAATAGATATGCCGTGCTTAGGCGCAGTACCACAAGAGCAAATAAAAGAGCAGGGGACGCATGCCATTTATACTAAACAAGTGGGCTATATTCAGCTTATAGACATTGCCAAGCTGCAACAATTAGCTGATAAAAACGACGGCTTCATCAATGTCGCCATGTTGCCCGGTGAGTTTGTTTCACCAGAGCGTGCCATAGCATATTCGAATAAAAAGGTAGTATCAGATGAAATTGTTGACGCATTTACTATAAGTGAAGCCAGGTCCTTTGAGGCTGATCCTCGCTTTGGCTTTATCGTACTAGCCGAAATTGCATCTCGTGCATTATCGCCATCGGTTAATGACCATGGTACTGCAATAAATACCATTAGCAGCATTACACGCCTTATGTTGTTGTGGCACGAGCCCAAATCCGAAACTGAAACCGAAAACTCACAAAGCGATAGCGCTCAGCATGAGGAGTTTAAATATGACCGCATTTCATTGCCTGCGTTAAATGTGAATGATCTATTTGACGATGCGTACACCAGCATTGCCCGTGATGGTGCTGCTAATATTGAAGTTGCTATCCGAATACAAAAGTCACTAAAAACAATTAAAGCGTGCTTTAAAGGTGAAGGTACAAGCATAGAAAGAGACTTTGTTGAGGCGGCGTCTAAGTTAGCGATGCAAAGTTACGAACGTGCAAAGTTGGCATTGGATTACGAAGACGATATTAAGCGAATTGAGCGCGTTTATAATGATAACTAAACGTGTAAGTTATTACTGCCAAAATCACTGCTAAGAATGCTGCTAAAAATGCTTAAAGTAAAAAACTAACTAGTCTATATAATTTCTGCATACCACAAACCATTTAATCTACGTAAATGATCGATCGAGTTTCTTTATGT
>NZ_VTYM01000052.1:0-8075 GCF_013113925.1 Alteromonas sp. 07-89-2
ACAAACGAAGTAAACGAGTTCTAAAAAGGCAACGGTATTGATCTTGAAATAGTGGTCAAAGGACTATCTTTTTTCATTGACAGCCCGGAGGCTCATATGTGTTACATGCTTTCACCTTAGTTGAGCTCCACACTCTCCGCACTTTTTTGCAAACAGTTGCACCCCAGGGTTTCCTAAAGCACGCGGTATCGAGTTGCACTTAGGACATCGATACCACCTATAAGTAGCAAACATAAAACCCAGCACCATGATGACGAAAGGAAAGCCGGGATTTATGTATGTAGATGAAAAAGAATTGATAACCACGACAACGGCAAAAGGTAGAGCGAAAATAAGCAAAGCCGTTAAGAACTTTCTTTCTCTTGATGCGAATTCAGCTTTAATTTTTAAATTTGGCATAGTCTAGCGGCACATAGACACAATGACTCCCTGAGAAATGCTAGCCTCCGCATTTTCGTGGGTTAACTTTTCAGCCAGAGCCATAATTAGTTTGTTCAATACTAAATCAATTTGGAGGCTAGCATGAACAAACATAGCATGATTTTTATCGGGTTGGATACGCATAAAGAGTTTCATGAGGTTGCTTATTGTGAAGAACAGCGTGGAGCGACACCAGTTCATTATGGGCGTATTCCCTCGTCTAAGGTCAGTGTAAAGAAGCTGCTCCGCCAGTTTGAATCCAAATATCCTGGCGCAACGCTTCACGTTGTTTATGAAGCTGGACCGTGTGGTTATTGGATTTACCGGCTGATTACGAGCTTGGGACATTGTTGCTATGTCGTGGCTCCATCTCTTATCCCTAAAAAGCCAGGGGAGCGAATTAAAACCGATCGCAGGGATGCGCTTAAACTCGTTAGGACACTAAAATCTGAAGACCTTACACCCATCTATGTGCCTGAGCCGGAGGATGAAGCAGTTCGAGATTTGTCCCGAGCCCGTGAAGCAGCAATGAAGGATTTAAAAGAAGCCAAGTATCAGCTTAAAGCCTTACTGCTTCGCAACAACATTCGTTACGAAGGCACGGCCAATTGGTCCAAGAAGCATCTGCGCTGGCTTACCGAACTCATATTGCCTCATCCTGCCCAGCAAATTGTCTTGCAGGAACAATTGCGAACCATAGAAGAGCGTATTCGCCGGCTAGAAAGGCTCGACAATGAGTTAACTCATCACGTTCACCAGTGGCGTTATTATCCTGTGGTGAAGGCTATTCAGGCTATGCGTGGCGTTCGATTGCTAGTCGCCGTTGGTGTGGTGGCAGAGCTTGGTGATTTACACCGCTTCGATCACCCAAGAAAACTCATGGCGTATTTAGGTTTAGTGCCCAGCGAACAATCCTCCGGTGGTAAACGTCACTTAGGTGCCATTACCAAAGCAGGTAACGGCAGAGCAAGGCGTCTACTAATTGAAGGTGCGCACAGCTATCGCTATCCAGCGAATGTCTCTACCGAATTACAGTTAAGGCAAGAAGGCTTACCCAAAGACATCGTCGATATTGCTTGGAAAGCACAATTGCGTCTGTGCAAACGCTATCAGCGTATGAGTAAAAAAGGTAAACACTACAATTTAATCATTACCGCGATAGCTAGGGAGGTGGCGGCTTACATATGGGCCATTGCAAAGGAAGTGGTACTCACGCCGGTTAATCCAAAACTAAGACTGAGCCGAGTACCTGCATGATAAACGAGTTTGAGCTAACGCACTCGGATCAGGCCGCGGGATGTGGCACAACCTACGAGGGCGTTATGATGGCAATCACTTAATCGTGATTGACCCACGAGCATAGACTGATGAGAAGGTGCTACGGCGGAACATGTAAGGTCAGCACTGCTCATTCAACGAATGAGTAACCTACGAATACCAGCATACTAACCGACGACATTACTGCCTCATCCGGTGCGTTAGCTCATTTATTTTAAGTGAGAAACAAAGCTAATTATGGACTGAAAGAATGTCAGGGATACGCTCGTTCAGGGTTGACAAAGGGAGTCATACCAACACCCACATAAGGGGCAGTAACACGTGGGCTAAAATCCGAGCGAAGCGCCTTAATGTGTTTGTTATACCGCGATTTTTGCATGATTAACGGTGATGATAAAAGCTTCTGGCGAGTTAACACCCAAATAAATTTTCGTTTTTCCCTTAATAGGTGAACAGAGTTTGATAACAACATTCGGAACACCAGAGTAGTTAAACCGTTTGACGTCACGCGAACGCTTCACAAACGAATTATTTGGGCTTATTTCAGATATGTCCTTTAACGGTATGGTTAACGGTGCATAAAGTCCGTAACGGATGATTAAGTTTTTCCCATGAATTGAAATGGGGCGCTTACCAACAGCTTTGTATTCTGCCAAGAAAAATATAAGCCCGAAGAGTGTAAGTCCTGTTGTGATATTTGCGGCGACGCTTGACCATAAAAAGTGAAGGAGTAAGTGGACAAGTGGCATTTCGATAATGATGAGGAGTATAAAGCCAAATAAGTTACTCTGAGCGTCATCCTTTCTATCGTAGAAAAAATGTTGTTCGCCACGATATGCGTTACTTTCTATTTGGGAAGCAAAAAGTGCAAAGCTCCAGACGCGTCCTTCAATTGCTAGAATTGAGCTGAACAGCGAAAAACCGAAAATTTTCTCGATAGGATTTGCTACTGCTAAATCTGGATCTTCTTTGTTCGCAAGCGCAGCGCGAACGGCTAAACATACCGTAACTATTGCTACGAGCTCTAACACAAGAATGATGGCTATGACAAAATAACGACCACTTTCAAGGAAATGGAAAATGACTTTGTTTTGTTCGGGAATTACAAGGCTTCCTATGAACACGGAAGTGCTACACAAAATTGCCGCTTTTAAAAGTGCTTTTTGTTTATCTGATTCGCAAAGAAAGCACAAAATTGGAAGTGCTAATAGTGCGTCTAGCATAAATAGCCACTCATATTTGGCATTTCCATATTCGTTTAGGGCATTTGAAGTCGCGTAATAATACCACCACCAAATCGAAATGATGATCAGAAACACTAGTGGAATTTTGCTTTTAACACTCGGGTTCATAAAATCCTTTTAGCGGTATAACTTTAAGCTTTGGGGCGCAGGCACGGGGCTATAATCGCGAAGCGGCCCCGTGTATGCGTCCCAGCGAACGAAGTGAGTGACAATAGCGTGTTGTTATACGCAGTGATACTACCACCCCCTGGTGATATATGAAGCAATGTCAAAAAGTGCATCTATCTTATCGCTACGGCGGTTCCAGTTGTCATGTTTGTGAGGAGTTCCTTTAATTTGTATTGGCTCGTGCTCTTTCATTAACTCATGACGAAGAGTTGCGCGATCTTTTTCGCTAAGCATTAATGACTGAAGTTTTTCAAGTTCACCAGTATCTAGCCATATTGCTCCGCATCCAGGGCATTCGTCTATTTCTACTGCGTGCAATGGGCTGTAAAACCTACGGAGCATAACTGTATCAATGCATAAAGGGCAGCTTACTCTTTCTTTCAGATCAGCAAGTTCACTATGGAATTGACTTAAATGGGTTGCTAAAGCCTTGCCCCGTTTGTCATTTGGGCATTCAAAACTTTTTAGCGTTTGGTTTTCGAAAAGCACGCCACCACAAGTTTCACTGATATATACAGGAACTTTTCCTACACTCACTTTTTTAAGAGGGGTTCTAGTTCTAGGGCATTTCATATTTCAACAACATCCTTATTGCGTATAACACCCCAATTAGGGGCACAAATACGTAGGCTAAAATCCTGAGCGGAGCGATGGGAGCCTACGTGTTTGTGTCCCAGCGAACGCAGTGAGCGACTATATTGGTTTGTTAGTTACCGCATGTTTAATTGCATAACAGTAGTTAGAGCTTCTTGTTTTTAGAAAATAAACTTACAACAAATATCACTATAAAAAGTAGGAAACAAATTACTGTGACCACTTGCACTACCGTAGTCGGCAAGCCGAACCGGAAGTTAATTGCAGACATTAAGAAATAAATTCCTATAACAACTGCGGCCAACAGAAAACCTTTATTTATCATTTACGCTCTTACCTCTGACTGAATACCTGCTGTAATTAGGCTCAAACTTCCGAGTGGTAACTAACGGCCCGCATAACGGGCAAAAATACGTAGGCTATAATACTGAGCGAAGCGAAGGGAGCCTACGAGTTTTTGTCCCTAGCGAGCGCAGCGAGTGTTGATGCGTTTGTTAGGTGTTTTTAAACTCGCTTTCTAAGCCTGTTTCTAGAACTCTATGAATAATTTGACTACTTAACATTAAGTATTCTTCACCTATATCTAGATACTCTTGGTTTTCGCCTGTTTCAGACTCCCTGAACATTTCCAACTTAAAATCAGTTTTATCCTCATTTAATACAAAGAAGCGTTCAAACAGAGAGCGCTTATTGTTATGTGAGTGAGCACATAAGAAGTTGTATATGGAACGATATTCATCAGTCATTCCTGCTAAGTCAAATTTTTGAAATTGATTTAATTTGTTAGCACCATTTTCCTTCATTTTTACTAGTTCAGACTCCCATTCCTCGACTTGTTCTCCGAACTCTTTGGCTTCACCTATGTCTTTTAGAAATGGATTTTTCAATGTTCCTGCTTCTTTAGCAACTTTTAGCCATTCAGCTAAATAATTAACTTCTAGATTGTAACCGTATGCTTTATCTTCACTTAAGTTTTTCAGATCAACGTAAGCTTCTAGCAAACCTCTTGCTATTAAAGGTAACCCAATACTCTTATCTTCTTTATTCAATTTAAGTATCGTGTCTGAGTATTCAACAATTGAGCAATACAAAGTGACTAGCGTTAGATGCCAAGCGTGCTTCTTATCGAATTTCAAGTGTCTAAAGTTATCGAGAACTTTTACTATCAGATTGTGATATGAATCCATTAAACACCTAACTTTTAAATAAGGGGCGCGGACGTGTGGGCTAAAATCCGAACGAAGTGAGCAGCCCACATGTTTGCGTCCCGGCCCGCGCAGCGGGCGAACTTGATTTTTTTGTTAGGAGACATTACCCAAATGCCTCTATTTGCTTAACTAGTATTGATGCTGGAATGTCTATGCCGGTCAGGTTTTTCCCTGAAAGGTTTATCCCAACTACTTTCTCATCATCCTGTAAGTTAGGTAAGAAATTCTCCTTAAATTGTGCCCAGCTAACACTTCGAGCTTCTACGTCTCCGAGCAGTTCAGGATTCAGTTTTTTAAGCCTCTCGATTCTAGATTTGGAAGACCACAGTGGCAAAGATACTTTGTTGTCACTAACATCAAACTCTAAGAGTATTTCGTTTGGGAGGCAACCAAACCAAACTATTTGAGTCGCTGCGACTTCTTCATAAAATTTGTTTGCTTGTGCGACGCCTGCTAACATTTCCTTGTCCCCTAACACCCCAAGAAGGGGCAATTACACGTGGGCTATAATACGGAACGAAGTGACGGGAGCCCACGTGTAATTGTCCCGCTTGCTTGGTTTGTTAGGTGAACTTGATAGGCAGCATAGCGTAATCAATATTTTTGCCTTTAAACTCATTTTGTATCCACCAAACAAGCCTAACCATTAAGTTTATAAAAAGAATGATGAACTTCAATCTTGGTTCGGAAGATGTCCAATCATGAACCTTCTCGCTAGGTGTTCCATGTTGATCTTTGCCTTTTACTGATAATTTGAATTCTTCGCATGGGGTAATATTAGCGTCGGCTAGAAATGAATTTACTTGTACTCTGAGCCCTTCTACCTGCGAATCCTCAAGTTTATGCCTCTTTCTATGGGAAAACTTATTTCTTATGTCATTTACTTTGTCGAGGATTTTGTATGCGTCAATATGCAATCCCATATTTCTTGAAATTACTAATTTGGTTTTGAAAGGAACGAAGACACCTGAAAATAAATCTTCAACATCACTTAATTTGCTGCAATAAAGTGTTATGAGATCTTCTAAAATCAAATGGGCTTTCAACAGGCATGCTGATTCATCAGGTATGTTGTACATACTCAACATATCTTCATTATCAAATAGCTTTTCAAATTTATCTGTAAATGGTACTGATTTCATTAAGACATCCTTGTTCACCTAACTTTTCAATAACGGGCGCAGGCACGTAGGGCATAATGGCGAAGCCGCGCTGCGTGTATGCGTCCCAGCGAACGAAGCGAGTGAGTTAATTGAGTTGTTATGTACTCTCTCCATCCGATGTCTCCTTTTCTTTTTGATAAGGCATTCTTCCTTGAGCTAAGTAAAACACAGCAGCAAAAATATACAAAAATAGAAGTCTAACAGAACCTTGAAGGTCTTCACCAACAAACAACCATTTATATAAAACCCACATTGAAAGCGCTAAAACAATTATGGCTAGTAAATAGTTGCCTACTATAAATATTCTGCTTCTTGTTGAAGCCCACTTTTTAAGTAAAAGGTACGGAAGTACAAGCCAGCATAAAACAACCGCTATTCCTGAACCCCAATTGGGGCCGACGAAATAATGAAATAGCCAGTACGCGGGAAAGAAAAGAAAGACACAAAGTATTGAAATTAAGAGAAGTCTCATAGGAGTACATAACTTTTAAATAAGGGGCGCAGGCATGTGGGGCATAATGGCAAAGCCGCCCCGCATGTTTGCGTCCCAGCCCGTGCAGCGGGCGAACTTAATTTTTTTGTTATGTGCCATTATGCTTTTCGCTTGAAAGCGAGCTTTCCCAAGACACAATTGCTGCGAAGATGTTTGATAGCACAATGACAAAAAGGCCAGCAGCAATGATAAGGAAACCGCCTTTAATCCCATTGAGGCCATTACTATAAATCTCTGTACTGCCGCTTATTGGTGGTGTTGAAAATAAATAATTGAAGAGCGTGGCAGCAATTATTGCTATTGCTATACCAATTAATACAACCCCGAAATAAGTGAGCATACGAGCCATAAATAACAATAAGCCTAGGTTTCTAGGCTTTATATTTGGGAACGGTTTCAAACTCATAATAATTCCTTTTACTGATGTTTGGACGTTTTGATTAACTCATTTTGGCACATAACGGCCCGCATAACGGGCAAAAATACGTAGGCTATAATACCGAGCGAAGCGAAGGGAGCCTACGTATTTTTGTCCCAGCGAGCTTGCGAGCGAGTTTATGCGATTGTTAGGTGCGTGTTTAAACAATCCTTGAATTGACCTTTTCTGATTGCAGCCCTAGCTTGGCATCCTTTGCGATTTTAGAATAAGTCAATGCATGGCCTTTGTCACTTTGCGACAAATATATCTCTGAGATTTCCGTAGCAACTGATTCAATGTATTCAAGTAATTCGTACTTTTGTGCTAACTCAAGAGCCACAAAATACGCAGTTAACTGCTCCCCACTGTCAATGGTGAAGTCAGCCAAAGTTTCCCACTGAAACGGATGATCCAGAGTTGAGTTTTTGTGTGTTTCGCAGATGTCTCTTAGATTATTGTGCGCTTCCCAGTAAACCTTTTTAGAAGGCTCGCTGGTCATGGTCAAAGCGAGTTCTAGTATTTGTTCATAGAAAGGTGGTTTGAATGTCATTGAAGCACCTAACTTTAAGCTAAGGGGCGCTAGCATGTGGGCTAAAATCCGAACGAAGTGAGTCAGCCCACATGTTAGCGTCCCAGCGACCGAAGGGAGTGAACTTGAGCGCTTTGTTAGAAGCAGAGCCTGTCCCTTTGGCCTTATTAAAAACTAATGAAGTCAGCATACGATTGATTATTAACACAAACAAGTAAAACGACAGCGCAGTGATGTTTTTGATTTGACTGAAGCAAGCCGCCATTTGAACTGCCAAACGCATTGGCGCTTACTAGCGGTAAATAAGAACTTGGCGGTAAAGCGCCTAATGCGCAACCTTTGAAGTTAATGCGGTGACATTAAAACTACCAAAAGCTAAAGCGATGCTGGTGAAAACAGGTGAGGGTAGTTGAACTGATTATTTAATTAAGCAAACGCAGTTTGGCTGACGCCTTCTAACATTAAGCTAAGCGGCGCAGTTGCGTGGGGCATAATGGCGAAGCCGCCCCGCGTAAATGCGTCCGAGCGACCGAAGGGAGTGGTCTTAAGCGCCTTGTTAT
>NZ_VTYM01000053.1:0-7005 GCF_013113925.1 Alteromonas sp. 07-89-2
GGTACCACCTGACTCCATTCCGAACTCAGAAGTGAAACGTATTAGCGCCGATGGTAGTGTGGGGTTTCCCCATGTGAGAGTAGGACACTGCCAGGTCCCATTAAAAGAAACCCGCCTAACGGCGGGTTTTTTGCGTTTGGAAGAAAGAAAAAATAATGGGGTCAGAGTACATTAATCCCCATTCCCCCAGCAACACCTCAAATTGGGGTCAGAGTACTTTATTGCTTTAAACATCAGAACATAGTCATTCCCTTACCCCCCCAGTGCCGCTAAATCAGAGAAATGTACTCCGCTTCCATTTTTTAGAGAAGTAACAATCTACTCTGACACCCAAAAAAAGACGAGTTACCCTTCGGCCGTTTTCAGTGCTTAGGCAGTGCCAGAAAGCATTTCATAAATAGCTCACCACAAAAATAATAAAGGGGTCAGAGTACTTTTTTGAAAAAACGAATTTAACCATGCGTAATTTATAACCGTGTGGGAGAAGTACTCTAATTCGCCAGCATACCTTATTAGAGAAATGTACTCTGACCCCATTATTCGAGGGATCAATGCTGTGGACTTGTTTGAATGTATAGAAAAAGCGACAGGTTGAAAAATAATCGGTATGGTATAAAAACACTAAACAGCTAGGAAGTTTGTATGTCAGCCTTACCATTCAATAATAACCCAGCTTATTTCCGGGGTAATTTTCAACTTGAACCAGTGTCCGCTCTATTAAAGCTGCATGCTGAACTTGTTTGCTTTCTTCTAATAGCATTCTTCTTTGTTGGTAATGCATTTATTGAAAATAGTGAAAAAGAGCGGGTCTTAGCTAATCCTCAGAAAAACGACTTTTTCTATATTGACTATAGAGCTATAGATCCTTCATCGGATGCTCGATTTCGCTATGTCCCCCTGAAATTACTTAGTGTCGATAATGATACTCTTACTTTTAAAGTCGGAAACATTGCTCACACAACACCTGTCTCGCCGAGTCAACATGCGAAATTTGACAAAGCGTTATTACTGCGCAATTACTATCGTGTTGATAACCTTGTGCTTAGCAAAACAAAAGTAAATGACTTGGTTACTTCTGGTGCCATTTACGATGCTAGGCGGCCTCGAAATATTTATATTAACGGTTGGATGGTTTTGCACCTTAATGAGTTAGTACCAGATAACAGTTAGTAATAAAAAAGCGTTTGTAAGTGATAGAGCCCAAGTAAAGTAAAATGCTTACGAGTGAGGCAACATGTACCTTGAAGTGTTTATTTTATTTACTATGAATACAATGCTCACTTAATAAAGTACTCTGACCCCATTACTAATACTATCCGCTTATGGATAATTGGTTTAAAACGCTTTACATTTTTAGTGTGTTAATAAAATGTTAAGTGCGCCTAATGAAGTATTTAGTTTTAGCTGTTATTGCTGGTCTCGTTAATGTAGTGATGTCTTTTGTTACTTCACATCTACTAATCTCTACGGTAGCTACGTTTCTTACTATCCTTTTCGCGGCCTTAATTATTGAGAAGGTGTTTCAAAACCAAAATATAGCCGCTAGTAAAACTGTTCTAACTGACGATTATAAGAACAATGCACACAACAATGATGCAACGAAAGTTAGCCATGCAGCGAGTAACATTGCTATTGGTGGTGCTTCTATTTCTTTCTTTTTAGAGCAGTTATCAAAAGCATTTAATGAGCAAGTCGCGAACATCGGCGAGATGAGCGGTAGACTCCAGCAGTTAGAAGTCTCCTCAACTCAGTTAAATGATCTTGCCAAGAATGCTGCATCTTCTATGAATGAATCTGACGAGAAAACGCAGTTCGGGAGTACGTCGTTAAAAGAAGTATTAAGCCAGCAACAGCAGCTGGTTAAAAACATAAATGCGTCATCTGAAGCGCTCACTACATTAAAAAGTAAGGCCGAGGGAATAAGTACAATAACAAACACCATTAACCAATTGGCCGATCAAACAAATATGCTAGCGCTGAATGCGGCTATTGAAGCTGCAAGAGCGGGAGATCAAGGACGTGGTTTCGCCGTCGTTGCTGATGAAGTACGCGAGCTTGCCAAGAAAACAACCGATGCCACCTCAGGAATAGAAAGTCTGCTGCAGGATATGAATACTAGTAGCCAGGCCGCAGTGGCTACTATGGAAACAGTGCTTAACTCTAGTGATAACATGAATGTGAAATTAAAGGAGAGCGAAGAAGCTATCTCACACTCCAGTATGCTCTCTACAAAAGCCCGGGAATCGATGGGCGCTATGCAAGCAATGGTAGAAAATAATGCAGAACATAGCGCAGGTATAAGTACCAATATACTTCAGTTGCACACGACGACAGAAAAATTAGAGCACGACCTCACTGATGTTTCTACTCAGGCGCTATCACTGAGTAGTCAAGCTGAAGATATTTTCAGGCTGCTGGAAAGCTTCGACGTAAATGATCGAAACAGCGAAGTTAGAGACATTGCGGTAAATGCAGCTAAAACTGTTGGAGAGCGTTTCGAGCAAGCGATTTCAGAAGGGAAAATATCGGAAGCAAAGCTGTTTAATTTTGACTATTCACCTATACCGAACACTAATCCTATAAAGCATACAACACCTTTTGATAAGTTCACCGACGACGTACTTCCCGCTATCCAAGAACCTTTATTAGAAACACATGGTTTCATTATTTATGCCGGCGCAGTTGACGTAAATGGTTACTTTCCTACCCACAACAAGAAGTTTAGTCAGCCCCTTACTGGTAATTACGATACGGATTTAGCAAATAACAGAACGAAACGGATATTCGATGACAAAACCGGAAGTCGTTGTGGCAGCAATACCTCTACTTTCTTGCTACAAACTTACAAGCGAGATACAGGTGAGGTCATGCATGATCTATCTGCACCGATATATGTGAACGGTAAACATTGGGGAGGGTTTCGTATTGGTTATAAAGCCAAAGAGCAGTAAGCTCTCTGTATTTACGTATAAGCGCTAGCTTCCGTTTTCTTACTTTAATGAATGAAAGTGGTAATGCTCTAGCGCTTAGCAATATTGGCAACAATATTATTCCTTCTTTGCGCTTTTATTTGCTGCTTCGTTACCCTACCATTAGCGAATTGTTCGCAGTTCGTAAAACACTATGCCTTCACTACAACCCTACAGCACATTTGGCCTCGCCGCTTCTTGTGATTCTATCCAGTCGTTTAGCGACGTTACTTCATTCCTGTCTATCTTCAATACTTCTAAAAACAAGAACAAAGCCATCTATATACTAGGCGGTGGAAGCAACTCGATTTTTACCGACGATTTTGACGGTACAATTCTGGTTAACGAGATTAAGGGAATAAGCCATTTTGATACTGAAAGTCACCATTACTTACGGGTAGGTGCAGGTGAAAACTGGCATGACTTCGTCACTTTGTGTATGAGAGAGAAGTGGTATGGTTTCGAAAATCTCGCCTTAATACCAGGTTCAGTAGGCGCATGCCCAATTCAGAATATTGGTGCGTACGGACGAGAAGTGAATACGTTAATCGACAAAGTAGAGTGTGTATTTCTTGAAACCGGCGAGCAGGTATTGTTGGGCAATGAAGACTGTCAATTTGGCTATAGAGACAGTGTGTTCAAGCATGCACTAGCGAACAAAGTGCTAATCACTCATGTAAACTTCAAACTGCCCAAGCACTACGAACTCGAGACCAGCTATGGCGAACTAGCGGCACTCACTGAGCCTACACCAGAAAAGGTGTATAGTAAGGTGATAGAAATTAGGAAGAGCAAACTTCCCGATCCTGCCGAGCTAGGCAATGCAGGAAGTTTTTTCAAAAACCCAGTGGTTTCAAAAGCAGTGTTTCAAGCGATTGCACAAGAGTATGATTCAGTGCCCCATTTTGTGGTGCACGGAGGTGTTGAGCTGCCAGCCACTGAAAAAGAACAAATAAAAATTCCTGCCGCGTGGCTTATAGACCAGGCAGGTTTTAAAGGCAAGACTTTGAATAAAGTACGATGCCACCCTACACAGCCATTGGTACTTACTAACTTAGGTGGTGCCACCGGAAACGATGTAATAACCATGGCAAAAGATATCATAGCAAGCGTACAGGGTAAGTTCGGCATACAGCTTGAGCCAGAAGTGCGCTTATTAGGAAGCAAAGGACTTATTTCGCTATGAGACAAGCATCAAAAGCTATAAGAAAACATATACTCGCTTTGTTGTCCGACGGCCAGTTTCACTCAGGGGAAACCATTGCACAGCAAGTGGGCCTTTCGCGCACAGCAGTTGCAGGCCATATTTCCCAACTCGCCGATTGGGGATTAGATGTATTTAAAGTAAAAGGTAAAGGCTACCGTTTAGAACGAGGGTTTCCATTGTTAAGCGCCGACAGCATTAAACGCCATTTAGGCAATACAAAACGAGCGGTTATTGATGTGGAGTCGGTATTACCTTCCACCAATACAGAAATGAAGAAGCGTATAGCGAGTAAAAGAGAAGATCTTGAAAACGGCGATGTTGTTTTCGCTGAAATTCAGACCGATGGGCGCGGTAGACATGGTCGTTCGTGGTTAGCACCAGTTGGCGGCAGCTTAACTTTTTCTATGTACTGGTCTTTTCCCGACGGTTATCAAAGCATGGCGGGGCTTTCATTATTAGTGGGCTTGGCTGTTTGCGATGCACTTAAAGAATTTGGTGTAGAAGACGCCGAGCTTAAATGGCCGAATGACATTTATTTGCAAGGTAGAAAGCTTGCGGGCGTACTTATTGAAGTAGAAGGGCAAATAGGCGCTACGGCGCATAGTGTTATCGGCATAGGTTTGAATGTTTGCGTACCCGATAATCAGTACGATGTTGGTCAGCCTCATAGCGATCTTGCTTCTTATTTAGGCACTATCCCAGATAGAAATGCATTGGCGGCAGAAATAATTAAATCGCTGTGGTCTTATTTACCTAAATTTACCCAGCAGGGCTTCGGGCCATTTACTGCATATTGGGAAGCGCTCGACTTATACGCCGATAAACGCATTGTTTTACAAATGGGTGAGAAGCGTTTTTCCGGAATTGATAGGGGAGTGGACGCCAGCGGCGCGCTTCTTGTTGAAACGCAAGACGGTATTACCCGTTTCCACGGTGGCGAAGTTAGTCTTAGAGGCAATTAACGTTTTACTTTATAGCTGAGCTACGAAGATTTTGGCTATTTTTATAATAAAAGTACTTCGTAGTTCATCTTTGTGATTTTTAAATAGCATTTTATCCGTTCGTTTTACGCATTGCTTTGCGATTGAAACCAAAAATATGAACAACATTGAAGAAAACCACGTCATATTAGTGGATATTGGTAACACCCGAATAAAATATTCACTGCTTTGTCATGCAGAAGAAGAGCCTAATGCATGTGAAGATGCCATTTCTCTTTTCTCTTTTATCGATTCTCAGAAAAAAATTTCCCATTTATATATAGCTTCGGTAAGAAATCAGGAGCTGGTTGATGAAATATCCGCCATGTGTAACGAGCGAAATATTGTTTTTGTAGAAAAGCACACAGAGAAAGAAGCCTTCGGCATAAAAAATAGTTACGCGAATGTTCAAAAAATGGGCGTTGATAGATGGCTTGCCATGGTCTGTGCTGCAGAAAAATCAAAAAAAGCATTTTTTGTTATGGATGTAGGTACGGCAATAACGGTTGATTTTGTGGTGGATGGTCAACATTTAGGCGGTTGGATCGTACCTGGATTTCAAGTAATGCGTAATGCATTGGTTGCTTCAACTAAAAAAGTGTTCGCGAATGATGAAATTCCGACCACCTTTGGAGTGGGGACCGATACAGAAGATTGTGTGGCAACAGGGTGTCATGCTGCCCTATATGGTGTTTATTTGAGCGCGGTTGATTACATATCAAGCAAACAAACCGAATTTGACATAATTTTAGGGGGTGGAGACAAAAAAGTGTTTGCATTCTTAAAATCTGCTGATAACATGCGCCTCGCTCATTTGGTGATGCAGGGTCTTGCCCGCTACGCTCGAAGTGAACTTCTAAAGGGAACATCGACGTAAGTTTTTGATTAGTTGAAAAATTGGTCAAAAAAGAAAATTGAAAAATTTTCAAAAAGACACTTGCACAGAGTTAAACAATACTCTAGAATGCGCACCCACTTGATGTAGTGCCGACTTAGCTCAGTTGGTAGAGCAACTGACTTGTAATCAGTAGGTCGCCAGTTCGATTCCGGCAGTCGGCACCATCAATCTGGAGGGGTACCCAAGCGGTCAACGGGAGCAGACTGTAAATCTGCCGGCTCAGCCTTCGCAGGTTCGAATCCTGCCCCCTCCACCACTTTCTCTATGAGGTGGCCAGAGAATTAGGATTGCGGGCATCGTATAATGGCTATTACCTCAGCCTTCCAAGCTGATGATGCGGGTTCGATTCCCGCTGCCCGCTCCAAATCAGTGCTGATATAGCTCAGTTGGTAGAGCGCACCCTTGGTAAGGGTGAGGTCGGCAGTTCAAATCTGCCTATCAGCACCAGTTTATTTCTCCCCAGCTCATGTAAAATTTCTAAATTTTTTAATGTAACTTTGCTGGGATAATAGAAATGGCAAAAGAAAAGTTTGAACGTACGAAACCCCACGTAAACGTGGGTACAATCGGCCACGTTGACCACGGTAAAACTACCCTAACTGCAGCTATCACTACAGTTCTTTCTAAAACTTACGGCGGTTCTGCTCAGGCTTTCGATCAAATCGATAACGCGCCTGAAGAGAAAGCTCGTGGTATCACCATTTCTACTTCACACGTAGAATACGACACTCCTACTCGTCACTACGCGCACGTAGACTGCCCAGGACACGCTGATTACGTTAAAAACATGATCACTGGTGCTGCTCAGATGGACGGTGGTATCCTAGTAGTAGCTGCGACTGATGGCCCTATGCCACAGACTCGTGAGCACATCCTACTTGGTCGTCAGGTTGGTATTCCTTACATCATCGTATTCATGAACAAGTGTGACATGGTTGACGATGAAGAGCT
>NZ_VTYM01000054.1:0-10736 GCF_013113925.1 Alteromonas sp. 07-89-2
TTGGTCTAAATGGAAGCCTTTTAATCGCGAAACAGTCCTGCAAGCCTAGCGGGCTAAGTTAAAGGACTGTGACAAAGAGTAAAAGGCTTCCATAACGACCCCTTTGGGCAGCGCCTTTGTGCCATCTATACTGCGTTGAATGTTCTCGATTTAGAATCACTAAACCGTCAAACATTCGCCTTGCCTAGATGGCACACAGACCGCAGCAAAAATGTACAGCAAAGGTCAACAGGCCCTAGCTAAACACGTTTAATTAGAAAGAAAAAAGCTAAACAGTGCAGGAGCAGCGTAGCGTGAAAGTGTGGTTTTATTGGGTAATTTTTTTATCATTGTTTATACACTTAAGCGCTGGCGCTCAGTCGCAAGAAGACGAACGCGACGCTGCTAGGCAGCTTGCTGATAGCGCTGTACAAAATGCTCAATCAAACAACGCAACAATAGATACATCTCCTCTTACAGAGCTCGGTGACGAATACACCAACTCCATTCAATTGTTACAAAACCGCTTTCGCGTTGACTATAACGTTAAAGAAATCACCATGGTTTTCTTTAGGGAGTACGGTTCTGCTCCTGTAGTGCTGGTTAGACCCGATGGTTCAAAGCTATTTCAAGGGCGGGTCGACGAAGAAAAGGTGCAGTGGTACGACGCTGATACCTTTGACATGATCACCATCAAAGATCCTGTGCCTGGGCCTTGGCAAGCTGTAGGTCAAGTATTACCGCAAAGCCGTGTAATGGTTTTGTCTAATGTTGAACTTCATGCTGAGCCGCTACCGAATGTGCTGTTTGCTGGCGAAATACTTAAATCCACAGCCTATTTAACCAACAACGGCAAGCCTATAGAAAACAAACAGTTCAGAGATGTCGTCGACTTAGAGATTGAG
Source organism: Alteromonas sp. 07-89-2 (assembly GCF_013113925.1). NCBI lineage: Bacteria > Pseudomonadati > Pseudomonadota > Gammaproteobacteria > Alteromonadales > Alteromonadaceae > Alteromonas > Alteromonas sp. 07-89-2. The sequence continues at coordinate 885 of NZ_VTYM01000054.1, forward strand.
TTTAAGAGTACCAATAACCCTAACTACGGCAACTTTGGTACAAATGACCAGCGCATAGCGACATTTAAAGACGATGGGCGAGGGATGGATGAGCGACCAGGAGATGGCATTTTTACTGGCCAGTTCAACTTGAAAATACCGGCTGGTGAATGGAAGCCTAATTTTCGCGTGAGTACACCAATGTACACCCGCGAGCAAATAGGCGAACTTATCGTTTTACATGAAAATCCCGTCTCTATTGATGTTGAAATGGATGGAGGCGGAGAGGGCTATCATAAAATTGTTATTGATGTAGACCGTGAACTAGTCGACATCGAGTCACTGCTAGTCGATGGCAAAGTGAAGTTTCCTAATTCCGATATGCAGAATTTTTCGCTAACAGAAGGCGGTGTGGATCCTCGAGAGCACTTAATTGTCGCCTACGAAGAAGGAATTTTTAGGGTAAAGCTCACTGCTTACGGCACGACAATGGATGGGCGCGATTTTATATTAGATGTCCCTGAATATAGTTTTGTGGCAGAGGGACCAGCCGAGCCTGAGATTGAAGACCCTTTAATCAATGGAAAAGATCCTATCGTTGATGGCAGTGCACCCTTAATAACGCAACCTGAAGTGCCAGAAGACGATATGCAGCCAAATTCGGTAGAAGATGAAATGGATGATGGGACGCTAACCCTCATTCTGGTGGCCGTAAATGGGTCTATAGTGCTCATCGGAGTAATCGCTGCTGCTGTGATTATTATTATGCGAAAAAAGGCGTCTGCGCCTAAGCAAGCAAATAGTACTGCAAAGCCATCGGGAGAAACCACCGATGCTGACCTTACTATGGAATCTGAACCTAAGGGGTTTAAAAAACTATTAGGGCTATTCAAAAAGCGTGAAAAAGCTGAAAAGGAATAGCAGGGAGACCAGCGCTTCAGTTTAAGGCGTCGCTAATTTGTTCACTTTGAATTTTATTTCGACATAATGCCTATTAAACAGGCAAACAAACCGCAGATGACAATTTTATTAATAAAAAGCGTTGACTCCACATAGGGGAATACGTATTATCTGCGCCGCAGTCAGGGGACAGGGCAACAACAGCCAAGTCAACTCACTGATAACATTGAAGATGTGGAGCGGTAGTTCAGTTGGTTAGAATACCGGCCTGTCACGCCGGGGGTCGCGGGTTCGAGTCCCGTCCGCTCCGCCACTCTTTCAATGGTATAACTAAAAGGTCTTCGGAGCGGTAGTTCAGTTGGTTAGAATACCGGCCTGTCACGCCGGGGGTCGCGGGTTCGAGTCCCGTCCGCTCCGCCATTTAGTTATACAGCGCAATCTCGATTATGTGGAGCGGTAGTTCAGTTGGTTAGAATACCGGCCTGTCACGCCGGGGGTCGCGGGTTCGAGTCCCGTCCGCTCCGCCATTAATCGAATAAAGCGCGCTTCCCATTATGCGGAGCGGTAGTTCAGTTGGTTAGAATACCGGCCTGTCACGCCGGGGGTCGCGGGTTCGAGTCCCGTCCGCTCCGCCATTAATGATAAGTTTTCTTCTTAGATAATTCCCCCTTCTGGGGACACTCAAAAAGTTCTTTTTTTACTCTGCAGTTAAAATTGCTGTTCTCGCAATCGCACTTTATTTATTCTTACCCTCTTGTCAGTTAGCCATTCAAGAAATTGCTCCATTTCCCAATTGCACAATGTGACACTAGAAACATTATTCCTTTTCGATTAATAGTCATCTATAAAGTAAAAAAACACCGAACAAACAGTAACATGCCCTAAAGTCGTAGTGTCTTTTTTTTAATTTGTACTAAAGTTAGGTCGTTCACGCTAAAAAACTCGGAAATTATGAATAAAAGCGACCAAAAACAGTACTTTCTTGCTGATAATTTAAAAGCAATTGGGGTGTCATTGCTAAGCGTAGTGGGTGTGACCCTATTACTCGCTATCGTTATGTTTGTGTTTATTCGAGAACAAGAGGAAAGTCGCGCTACAGAAATACTAGATAATGTGCGCGTAGTATTTAGAGATGCTGAGATCACGCTCGATTACCTAAATGCGCTGCCGTATCAAACCTGTGAAATGGATAACTTAGCGGAAATGCGAAAAACCTTGTTTCGCTCTCGATTTGTAAAAGAGATAGGCTTTTATCAAAATAACGAGCTATTGTGCAGTACTTATTTGGGCATTCTAGAAGAGCCCATGAAAGAGGTTAAGCCTGATTTTTATACTCAGCTTGGCGACGCTTTTTGGATAAATACTCCTCTTCAGCTTTTCGATAAACAAGCTACCGGTACTATAGTACAGCGCGGACGTTACAACGCAGTATTGGATATGGATAGTGTCATTGGTTACAGCTACACGCAAGATTGGCAGCTGTTCTACAATGGCGATCAGTTTTATCATATGGCAGGTAATCCTAGCCTTGTCGGTTCTACCCTCAGCCAAGATGAGATGGACGCAGGCACTGGCTATTTTTCCTTACAATTTATCCAGTGTGATGAACGCTACAATCATACCTGCCTAAAAGTGAAATCTGATCACGGTCGCGTATTTGATTTGCACATGGGCAAGCTGGTGTTGTTTGTGTTTGCTATGTTAATGACGGCAGCGTTGACGCATATGCTTACCTTTAACTATTTAAGACGACGACGCTCACTTGAGTCTCGCGTCAGTAAAGGGCTAAAAGAACATAAGTTCTATTGCTTGTACCAACCTTTTGTAAACTTGGAATCGGGAAAGGTCATTGGGTGCGAAGTATTGAGTCGATTTGAGGATGAATTTGGGCCGATTTATCCTGACGAATTTATTCCTCAGGTAAAAGAGCAGGATATGACCTGGGAATTTACGGTTGATATGATTACCACCGCCATGAGAGAACTCAACGAAAACCCAGAGATCCCCGAAGGCTTTAAGGTATCGTTTAATCTATTCCCCTTCGATTTTACCCGCGAAGGTTGTTTGGACCTAGACTTTGTACTAGATATGAACGTAAAGAACTTCAAGTTAGTTTTAGAGATCACTGAAGATGAGCAAATCGCCACTCATAGTGCGGTGAAGCATATTAAGTCACTGAAGAGTAAAGGCTTCTTATTTGCAATTGACGACTTTGGAGTGGGTTATTCAAATTTAAGCCAGCTTAAAACGCTAAACTGTGATTACCTTAAAATTGACCGCAGCTTTGTTATGGATATGGAAGATAACAGCATTCGTTCATCGCTTATCCCTCACATTGTGAGCATTGCCGAAGGACTTAATGTTGATTTGATTGCAGAAGGGGTTGAAAACATTGATCAATGCAATGAACTGAAAGGATTAACCATCGGCTTTGGTCAAGGGTGGTTATTTGGCAAGCCACAGTCGGCTGATGCACTGGCCAAAAGCGTTCAAGGCACAGAATAATACAGATTGATATTTACGTTTTAGCGCTGTTATTTTTCAGTTGGTGTTGGTAGTGTTTAACGCTACCATTCACCGTCTGGAAATTAAAGAAGAATACTCGCATGCAGGACGTGCTAATTTGCCGCAATATTAATAAAACCTATCAAGATGGCAGTAATGCTACCCCCGTTTTACACGATGTCTCTCTTTCAATAAAAGCTGGCGAACATGTTGCTATTTTAGGCAGCTCCGGCTCAGGTAAAAGCACCCTTTTACATATTCTTGGAGGGTTAGATAAACCTTCTAGCGGTGAAGTCGAATTCAATGGAAAATCACTCGGTCAATTATCTGCAAATGCATTAGCAAAGCTTCGCAATGACGAAATGGGCTTTATCTATCAATTTCATCATTTACTCGGTGAATTCACAGCGTTAGAAAATGTAGCAATGCCGCTAAGAATTAGAGGGCTCTCGACCAAATTGGCACACGGCAAGGCTCGTGAAATGTTAGATGAAGTTGGGCTTTCTCACCGCGTCGACCATTTACCTTCGACCATGTCAGGCGGTGAACGACAGCGTGTGGCAATAGCACGAGCTTTAGTTACCGAGCCATCAGTAGTACTGGCCGACGAACCTACAGGAAATCTTGATGACTCGACGGGTGAGCAAATTTATAAACTGCTTACTAGCTTAAGTGATAAAAAAGGGACAGCGTTTGTTGTCGTTACCCATGATATTACCTTGGCCGGGAAAATGGACAGGGTGCTGAAGATAAAGGACGGCAGATTAGCGAGCGATACGTTATTCAAGGAGAGCCAAGATGCTCGCCTTTGAATTGGCCCAACGCTTCAGAAAAACACGTTCAGAACAGCGTTTCATCTCTTTTATTTCTATGTCATCCACCATTGGTATTGCCCTTGGTTGCTTTGTACTAATTGTGTTGCTGAGCGTAATGAACGGGTTTGAAAAAGAGCTTACAAGTCGTATTTTGAGTGTGGTTCCTCATGGTGAATTATATAGCAAGAGCGAAAGCGGGATAGAAAATTTAGACGCGCAGCTCTATCGTTTGTCTCAAGATAGCCGTATTGCCTCTGTCACGCCATACACAGGGATAACCGGAATGTTGCAGTCAAAGGGGGAGTTGAAGGCAATTAGCGTTACTGGTATTCCGGTTAACAGTGTTAGCGACAAATATGTTGAAAGAGTCACAAGTGAGGATTGGCAACGTTTTTCGACGCAGAAAAATGGTCTCATTGTAGGAAAGGGTATTTTCGCTTCCATGGACCTTAGTATTGGTGACATTGTTCAAATACTCATTCCCCAAACAACTCAGGATCTAACCTTCAAAGCCCCACGTTCAATTACGCTTTCTATTTCTGGAGTGCTATCTGTTGGCGGTGAACTCGATAACCAGCTGGGTTTAATGCACTTGGAAACAGCGTCTGAAGCTATTGGTATTTCATCTAAGTCACAAGGAATTCAGTTTACACTTAACGACCCATTTTCATCTTACGACACGATGCGAGATATAGGTTACAGCTATCCTCAGGGTGTTTACATGTCTGACTGGACACGTACCCAGGGCCACTTATATAACGATATTCAGCTAGTTAGAGCTGTGGTGTATATCGCCTTGACGCTGGTCATTGCCGTTGCTTGTTTTAACATTGTGTCGTCACTGGTTATGGCGGTTAGAGACAAACAGGCTGCCATCGCAATATTAAAAACCATGGGAGCGACGGATCGTTTAATTCGCAATACCTTCGTGTTGCAGGGCGTTATCAATGGCGTTATAGGCATTACTGTAGGTGTGGTTTTAGCGCTACTGGTAGCACCTAACCTCTCTGAGATTGTTCGCTTTATTGAGGTGGCGATAGGCATAGAAATTCTATCAGGCGATATATATTTCATCGATTTCCTACCATCTGATCTACATTGGCAAGACGTTGTTGTAACCGTGGTTGTTGCTATGTTCTTGAGTGTGGGCGCTACTATTTATCCAGCGCAAAAGGCAGCCAAAGTATCACCTTCATCAGCGCTTCACTAACTTTAAGCTCAATAGGGTAAGTAATACCAGTCAGCATAGATCATTACCCACTCAGCGAGAGTTAAAATGTTCGTAATCGCGGCGTGTTACCGCAGGTATAGTGGTTCTACATCAAGGTGACACAACAAAGAGTACGGAGCGCCTTCTGAGTGGGCAATTATCTATGCGGATTGGTATAACGGAGCAAGCGACTGACTAAAAAGGCCAGCAATTGATGCTGGCCTTTTTTAGTATGCGACTGCTTCTGTAAACTCATATGTAAATCGAGCTATAGAATCTTTTGTAGTCGTTATTTATTCTTTTCAAAATGTTCGAAGTCCACATCTTCCTGCTTCAAACCGGCTTTAGGATCGTTATAAACGCTTTCGTCCAATGCTCCTTCGCTTTTAGCTACAATGCACGACACCATACAGTCGCCTGTAATGTTTACCGCAGTGCGTGTCATATCCAGCAGTCTGTCTACACCGATAATAAGTGCGATCCCTTCAACCGGCAGGTTCACCTGCTGCAATACCATAGCTAGCATGATAAGGCCCACACCTGGCACACCGGCGGTTCCGATAGAAGCAAGGGTGGCGGTAAGTACTACCATCATATAGTCGCCAAGGCTTAAATCGACAGCGTAAACCTGGGCAATAAAGACCGTGGCAACACCTTGCATTATGGCCGTGCCGTCCATGTTAATTGTTGCGCCTAGCGGCAGGGTGAACGACGATACCGAGTTACCTACGCCAAGCTTGTTTTTCGCCGTTTCCATAGTGACGGGCAAGGTAGCGCTACTGCTTGAGGTACTAAATGCGAATAGCGCAGCGTCACGCATTTTCTTCATCAAGATAACAGGGTTTAATCCCGATAAAGCTTTTAGCAGCACTGAGTAGGTTACCAGGCCGTGAAGGATTAACACGCCAAATACTAAGAAGAAATATTTCGCCAAGCTCAGAATTGTTTCGCCACCAATAGTGGAGAAGAGTTTCGCCATCAACACGTACACGCCGTATGGCGCTAAGTTCATGATGATGGTAACAAGACGCATGATTACCGTATTAATATCTTCAAAGATAGCGGTAAGACGCTTGCCCGCATCACCTGTCATCGCCATAGCTATACCAAACAGTACGGCGAACACAATGATCTGTAGCATGTTGCCCTGTGCCATTGAGTTAATTGGGTTGCTTGGGAACATGTTAACGATAACGTCAGACAGGCTAGGGGCCTCTTTCGCTTGGAAGGTAGTTTCTGTTGTTAGATTTAGCCCATCACCCGGAGAAACCACTAAAGCTATACTCATGGCTAGTGTTATGGCAATGGCGGTTGTGACAACATAGAGTCCGACTGACTTTGCGCCAAGTCTTCCCAATTTACTAGGGTCAGACAGTGTGCTGGTTCCGCAAATTAAGGAAACAAACACAAGAGGAACCACAAGCATTTTTAAGCTGGCAATAAATATTTGGCCGAGAGTGGAAAATATACCTTCTACAAGAATGTTATACGTTGAGAACTCTAAACCGAATATCGAAAAAGTAAAATCTCCGCTATCATCAAACAATAATTGGAGAAAGACACCAGTCAAGATACCGGCAGCCATGCCGATAAAGATGCGGGCGGTTAAACTATATTTATGTGCAGATGAAGACATTAATGTTCCCTGTGCATTTTTATATTTTTAATCTTTCGTAGTGTGCCAGATTCAGTTGATTTTTAAACATAAAAAACGACGCAATTGTCAATAAAAGAGGTTCAGGAACGAATTATGTCGACATTAGCGAAAACGCTAAGCCTAATTAGCGCATTATTTATGCTAACAGCATGTGGTGGGGGCGGTTCATCAGTCTCTCGAGATAACACGGATAACGGAAGCGGAGACGGCGGTACCACATCACCAACCTATTCAATCGCTTTAACACTGGAAAATGAAAGTGGAGCAAGCGACAACAGCCTTTCTGAAGACAATAGTCTGTTTGTTGTTGCGACCGTGTCAGATCAAGATGGCAATCCGCATGCAGACGCGTTATTAACCTTTACGCTAAGCAACGAACAACTAGCAGAGTTTGGCAACGACACGGGAACGGCGCGTACAAATTCAAATGGTGTAGCCCGATTACGCCTTAATGCCAGTACGGCTTCTGGAGATGGCGAAATTACCGCTGCGCTCGGTAGCGGCGAAACGGGAACTACCACGTTTTCAGCCACAGCGGTGACAAGCACCGACCCAACTACAATAAGTGTATCGCTAGCCCTACAAAATGCAGCTGGGGAAGCAGACAACAGCTTATCTTCTAGCAACGCATTGGTTGCACTGGCAACCGTGACTAATTCTGAGGGTGAGCCTCAGGCCGATTTGCTCCTAACTTTCTCATTGAGCAATGATGATTTAGCGACGTTTTCTAACGATACTGCCACTGCACTGACTAATGCTGAAGGCGTAGCGTCGATCGGAATGTCGGTGGGAAGCGCATCAGGGGATGGTGAAGTAACGGCTACTTTGGCAACGGGTGAAGAGGATTCAACTACATTCAGCTCTACGGGCAGTACAACGGTAAGTGAAGAGCCCGCGTCACTGGAGCTTTATGCTAACAGCATTCAACTCGCCTCAAGCGGTAGTGATGAAGTTGAGTTGATAGCACTGGTTAAAAATGAACAAAGTGTGCTGATGGAAGGGGTAGAAGTAAGCTTCTCTGCCGCATCGGGCGATGGGGTTGAACTTCAATTAACTCAACCAGAAACCGCCGCAGATGGTACAGCGCGCGCAATATTAACGTCTCAAAACGATGCGTCAAACCGCACCGTCACCATTACAGCAGGTGCAGGCAGCCTTACGCAAACAGTTGAAATTACCATTGCTGGTACAGAAGTCACCATCAACGGTGCATCGTCAGTTATTTTGAACGACAGCGTAGATTATACAATTCGTGTTCAGGACTCTGACGGAACATCAATTCTCAACCAAGACGTAGTGCTAAGTGCGGTTAACGGAACGCTTAGCAGCACGACTGTTAATACGGGCGCAAACGGACAAGCGACAGTGTCTTACACTGCATCAACGTCTGGCGAAGATACTATCACTGCGGCAGCACTTAATGCTGAGACAAGCTTTACGGTGCAAGTTCAGCAAGACGAATTTAACTTTGTCAACTTACCTACAGAGGAAGTGCCGCTAGGGCAGACTCAAACTATTACTGTCCAGTGGCGTCAAGACAACACGCCTGTGGTAGGTCAGAATGTTACCTTTAGCGCGTCACGTGGTGTTATTGCGGGCAACGCAACTGTAGTGACCGATGCAGAAGGGCAAGCGAGTATTGATATCAGTGCGAATAATGCAGGTATCTCTTCAATTACTGCATCAGCGAGTGACGGAAGTGGGAATGTGTTGGTTTCAGCACTCACTCAGATTGAGTTTATTGCCACCACACCTCACACACTGATTGCCGATGCATCACCTGATATCATTGGCCCTGACGGTCAAACCAGTACCATCAGTGCAGTTGTTCGCGACGTTGATGGAAACTTGGTGAAGAACAGTGTGGTTAACTTCTCTGTATCTGACGTATCGACCGGATTTGTATCACCTTCTCAGGCAACTACCGACAGCAAGGGGATAGCGACCACCGTCTTTACTTCAGGATCGGTATCGACTCAAGACGCAGTAGTGGTTACTGCTTTTGTTGCTGACGACCCAGCCATTGACGACGAGGTTGTGTTAACAGTGGGCGCACGTGCTTTTGATATCTCGCTAGGAACAGGTAATGAGCTTGAAGAAGCCACATCGACTTCTTACCTAAAGCGCTTCGGTGTGTTTGTATCAGATTCTGCAGGTCAGCCAGTTAGCGGCGTTAACCTGACTGCGTCAGTTGCGCCGGTAAAATACGTAAATGGCGGTGAGTATAGAACCGGCTTTTGGGTATTCGACGATGATGCTTCTCAATGGGTTGCAATAGTAAATCAAAACTGTGAAACCGAAGACGTTAACGACAACGGTATTTTGGATACAACACCAAGAGATGAAGATACCAATGAAGACGGTATGTTAACTCCTGGATTAATTGGAACCATTGCGTTTGCCAACGGTGCAGCGGTGACTGATGAGAATGGCTACGCAGAATTGGAATACCGTTATCCTCGCAGTTATGCAATCTGGTATGACGCCGTCATTTCAGTGTTCGGGCAGTCTACAGGCAGTGAAGCAAGTGCGAAGATGCGTTACACCCTAAGTATTTCTGCTGACGACGTGACGGATGAAGGAGCGTCACCGCCGGCTAATCCATTCGGCGTAACTGATCAGTGTACGCTGGTCACACCATAAAGAGTTTATACTTAACAAGTAACAAAAAGCCGGCTTATAGCCTAATGCCAGTCAGTTAAGCTGACTGGCATTTTTCTTTGTGGGGTATTTAGTCGGTCTTTTCCTCACTACTCTGGGGTAATACCTGTCAGGTCGTTTGTCAG
>NZ_VTYM01000055.1:0-5156 GCF_013113925.1 Alteromonas sp. 07-89-2
CGATTAGAGCAATGGTACTTCAAAAATGGTTTTTCTGTCGTAAATGGTCAAATCATAAAGGTCTTATCGTGAACGCACCTAACAACTCAATAAACTCACTCACTCCGTTCGCTGGGACGCATACAAGCGGGGCGGCTTCGCCATTATGCCCCACGTGCCTACGCCCGTTATTGGAAAGTTAGCTGCCAAAATGTGAATCAAGCTTATCTAGAAGTTCCAAACCTTTGTTTTTGTCTCCAGTAGCAGCAATCGCCTTAAATCTTACCTCAGTATCAAATTCAGCTATCGCTTGCGTAGACAATTCTTCTATCAATTTGTTTAAGCTCAGCTTTTTATGCGCTGCCAAAGCCTTCAATCGATTATGCTTATCGTCTGGTAAACGTACAGTTAAAGTGGACATATTAAACTCCTCTCAAATAATCTTCAGGCGCTAATACTTTCAAACCATCAATTTGTAATTCCGCATTTTTCAGGTCTTTTAGGTTATTCGTAATAATGCTCTCGGCATTTCCTGCCACTGCAAGCTCTATAAGAAAGTTATCGCCTTCATCTTTTAAATTTGGCCGCCACAAACAATGTATCTGAACCCATTCGCAAACACTAAAAAATGCTGCTAGCAACTCGCTCACTTCGTCCTCGGTAAGCGGGCACAATTCTTTAATTTTGTCTCGCTTGCTTACTGCTTCGTACTCCAAGAATAAGGTCGTGCTAATCAGCGGCTTTAGTTCCCCCAACAAGCATTGCCTTATCACTTCTCGGGCTGGCCCTGTTTTGCCAATCAGGGCGCTAATAAGTACACTGGTGTCAATAACTACTTTATTCATAGATTATATGCTAGCGTATATGCTATCACTTTTCAGTTTGACAATAGCAGCTAACAACCCAATCAACACACTCACTGCGTTCGCTGGGACGCATACACGCGGGGCGGCTTCGCCATTATGCCCCACATGTCTGCGCCCCTTATTTTAAAGTTAGCTATATGTTCAAGTATATTTTATCAATTTTGATTCTTGGAGTTTCATTCATGGCGTGGTCAGACGAAACATGGTCTGTTGGTGAAGCCACAATTCAAGGAAAACCTGTCGTTTATAAGTTCATGAATGATTTTCCAGATGGCAGCACTCGTTCAAAAATGGAGTGGTTGACTGTAGTTTCATGGACATATGATAGCTCAACTAATAATGGGATGCCGCCAAAACATGTGAATGAACTCATGATCAAACTTGAAGATGGCCTTGAAACAATCAGAGGCCGAGAAGAGCTTTATTTCAACGTATACTCAGCGACAGGAAATGACCTTTAAGAGTTTGTGTTTTATATCGCTGATAGGGAAGTATTCATAAAGCATTTTAATGAAGTCTTATCTGGTCACGATGCTTATCCTATTGACATTAATTTCTATAGAGATAAAGAGTGGAGTAACCTTAAAAAACTTCAGACTGAATTCGGCATATAGCTAACAAACACTGAAACAAGGACGCAAAGCAGCAAGCTTGCGCTCCTTCGTTGCTATCTTTAGCCTGTTAAGTTGAGCAATTTGTACTTAAGGAAACAGGAATCTTTTATTCGTTTGTTCAGAAAATAGATTGCTTAGCCCGACAGCCGAAGAAGTATTCTCTGAATATGAAGGTGTTAAAGCTATAAGCTGCGGCACTAACTTAGATGCAGAAACACCACTATCAGGCGAACTTATTGAGTGGGCTGTTAGGTGCTAAAAGGGAAAATTATGAAATCATGGAATGAATTACCTAATTCACAACGGGTAGTTTTCGGCATCGCAATGGTTGTTGCAGCCGCATTTTTGCCATAGATAGCCTTCTTAGTTCAACTAGGTGGTATGGAAGTCGCATTTGCTCTCGTTTTTGCTAGCCTAGCTCCCCTCCTTTCTTGGTTTTCGACTAAATACCAAGCAATTAAAGAGTGTTTAAAAACCTCAGTAGTAGCTTTTAGGCATAGTGCATCTGCTAAACCTTCCGTTTTCTTCGTACAAGCTTCTTTTTGTGTAGCCGCACTTCTATTTACAAGTTCGGGCTTATTGACTTTTTACTTTTTTATGCCAAGTATGCTGCTAAATGGGGTCTTGGCGTGAGCGCACCTAACACCCCAATAAACGCACTAACTTCGTTCGCTGAGACGCATATATGCGGGGTGGCCTCGCCATTATTCCCCACGTGTCTTCAGCCGTTATTGAAATGGTAGCTGCCAGAAGGTAAGCATGGACAAAACAACAAAAACGGTAGTAATTTTCCTGCTTATTATCGGAAGTCTTTCATTGATTTCGAATTCGGTATGGAAGCCTTTCATAAAGAAAGAATCGTTGAAAATAAGTGACGCTCAATTACAAAATGTTGTGAATGAGATCAATGAAATGGTACCAATATTTCTAGACGATATAACTCAGTTAAATAGTGTCCAGCTTGAAGGGAGAACAATTGTTTACGAGTATATTCTTGACCACGATGAATCCCAGGATATCTTAACTTTTGGACAGCTTGAAGATATGCAGTTAAATGAATACTGCAATTCAAATGAAAATAGTTATTTTTCGAAAGTGGGTGTTGCAGTGACTTCAAACTACCTAGCCCATAACGGGGAAAAGTTACATAGTTTTACTATGCGACCATCTGATTGCGTTGGCAGCTAACAAACAACTGTTGGTGTTCACTTGCATTCGCAGGGACGCACAATGGCTGGGCGTCTTCGTCTATTTGGTCATGTTTTTGTACTCCTTAGCGTAATCTTGAAGTTATCAGCTAAGTGAAACACATTTTTACAAAGTTATTCAGAACAACTGTAAAACTGCACTATATTAAATAGGCGAACTTTTACTAGGGAAAGGTTATGAAGAACCACTATCGTGTTTTATTTATTCTTACATTTTTGATTGCTGCCATTGTCACATTTAGTCTTGGCATGATAAATGGAACATTTGGATTAATTTTATTGGCTTTCGTTTTTGAAGGTTTATTTTGGTATAACTCTTATAAAGCTGAATCAGAAAACAAAAAAGCGACCTATAAAAAGGCGTAAACTGTCAACTCACAAAATTTACTTCGAATAATACTTGCGAACGACGTAGGCCTAAACCTTTTATCACTCAAGGGTCTGTGTGCCTACTACCAACCGCATTAACACTCGTTGAGTTCAGTACGGTAGCTGTATGCCCTGAGTGAAACCAGAAAGAGATTGATGCTTGGTACATAACCAAGAATTAAAGTCGTTCCCTTTAGTTGTTGGAGCGCAAACACGCTGAGCGGCTATACTACTATGCCGTTTCATCACTTCCCGTTAGCTATTTTAATGAGCATGCTATTTTCATTCACTATTTTTCTACTCTATTTATCTCCAATTGTTTTTGTCTTTCTGTACGCTAAATACGAATATCGGCATTCATTGGCGGACAGTTTTAAAAGGTGGAGAAGTTCCAAAATAATAGGCACTGTATTCTTCGCTGTGTTGACGTTTTTCATAGCTACCACTGAAGGCACAAGTTGGAGATTATCAACTTATTGGTACTTGCTATGGGAACCGGGTTTAAGTATTAGCCTTGTCGTATTCTCCAAACCTGCCAGTGAAATTATAGAGGGCTTTTCTTCATTAGATTATTTCGGCGAGGGCTTTGGGCATATTTTAGGGTGGTTCGGTCTTTTAACCGTATCATGTGTACTTGGGTTTGAAGTTTTAAGGCATAGTTAATGATCGCATCAACTCGCCCGTAAAATCGTTGGACTACACCCCGTACTTCGCTCGACATCAGGTCCAACTATTTGTTTATTCTTTGATATTTACCACGCTGCTATTTATCTTTATGCTTTTAATACTAAATCAAGAGGGACCTCAACGAACAGCACGGCTACACGCTAGGTGGTTTCTCTATCATCGCCAGCCTGTTTACGCCCTACATAAGGAAATTAGGAACATGAAGGAAGTCACTCTTATGAGAAAAATGATAATACTGTTCTCACTTGCAATTATGCTGGCAACAATTGGGACGTCAGGGTTCGGGTTAAATTGGTTCCAAATTTATATTGCTGCACCACTGTTGCTGTCTATTTTATTGGTTCTAGTTAAGACCAAAAATTCAAAACTTAATCTAATCGTGTCATCTGCTGGTTTATTCTCGGGCATTCTAGCTTTAGTGCCTTATTACTCATCCTATACATATACGGGCAGTGATGGACAGTCCGCCCTTATTTATGCTGTTATGCCATTTTATCAACTCGCATTTATGCTTGTAGTGGCGGCAATCACTTGGCATATCACAGGCCAAAAATGAGTGCGAACATTGAAAGTGCCCTCGCCAAACCTCTACCACATGGGATGCTTCACTTCGGTTCTTATATTAACCATTTATTATCGCCCAATAGTAAGAGGCGAACTGCGCTGTTTAACAATAAGGATGTTTTTTATGAAGACACTCGTTTTTATCTTTTGTTTGATTGCCCATACCGCGGGCGCTCAAACTCTTTTTTCAAGCGAACATGACACCCCCGCCGGCAAAGCAGAATTAAATTCATTTTTAGTGCTCTGTGATGATGATTGTTACTTCACTATGTTCTTACAAGTCCAAAGACTAGATTTTGAATCGTCAAGTGAATCAGGGGCTATGTATCGGGTTTGGAACGAGAATAGAGACCGATATATTCTCTTTGGTATTGACGCAAACAAGGACAAAAAAGAAGCTCAGATTGCTATCGTATCTTCAAAGGATGGTGAAAAACACATTCTAGGAGAATCTGAACTGGGGGCATTCGAGGGGTTTAGGTTTGAATGGAAAGGCTTATCCTACGAGTTAAAAAACCTAAGAAGTGTTCCCTATGAAAACTATTCAAAAATAGAAGACAGTGGTTTGGGATTTAAAGGAGAATTGGACTTTGAACCTCATTCAATCGAATATCTATTTTTAGGAACAAAGGTTACCCAGTTTGTTGATGCAACCTCGCAAAATATTAATCCTGAATGGAAAAATATTGGCAGTGGCAGCGAACAAGTAGACTAACGCAATTACTTAGTTAGCTGGAACACGAAGACTCGGGGTGCTAACCTTATCTGAATTAGTCTCGACTTAATCTGACACTTCTTCTTGAAAAGATGAGAGTTACCCGTTTTGATAAAGGTGTCGAATCTTTAATCAAAACAAAATAGGTAACTCT
>NZ_VTYM01000056.1:0-4762 GCF_013113925.1 Alteromonas sp. 07-89-2
AGGGATTCGAACCCCCGGTGGGTTTGACCCCACGTCTGATTTCAAGTCAGGTGCATTAAACCGGGCTCTGCCAACTCTCCTGAAGTGCTGCGTATCTTAATGATTTATGTGGGACTGTAAAGCACTAATTTTAACATTTTTACTCAAACGACCAATTGATAATCAAAGTGTTCAAAATTTAATTACTCTCGTTTAACGCAGGCTTTATTCAATCAGGTATTGCACTGACGCGGTAATGTGAAGCACTGGTCAATCACACCACACAAACATGCTTGCAGGTTTGGTTAGAAGCGTTAAAGACAGAGCTTTGTCAGCTGCTTTGTAATTAACACCATAACAAACATGGAGAGGAAGAAGGTGCTCTTCTCTAGGATGGGCGTATCGCGCATCCGGCGCGCTGTACCATTCAACAAGACGAGCTTTGCGTTCATTCTCGCTGTAGGCACTGGTCTGCATAGTTGTCTGAAGCCAGTTATTAAAGCGTGTTGCTTTTCGCAATGCCTCATCGGAGCTATCGAAAAAGCCCTGCATATTGTGAAAAGAAGACCCCGAGCCCAATACTAAAATATTTACTTCGTTCTTTGCTTCACTATTTACAGGCTCTACCCCGAGTTCAACAGCTTTCCTAATTGCTTCCCCCAATAGCACATGCTTTTTTGAATCCAAATCAGACGTAATGGATAGTTGAATACAGGGTACATCGGCACTGGGATACATAATACTTAGGGGAATGAACATTCCATGATCGAAACCACGTGCCCTATCCTCCCGTACAGCGATGCCTTGTTCTGCTAAACGCTTTAGTAATAAAGTTGCGAGTGCTACTTCTCCTTTGGCCGGATATTCAAGGGAATACGCCTCCTTAGGGAAGCCATAATAG
Source organism: Alteromonas sp. 07-89-2 (assembly GCF_013113925.1). Taxonomy (NCBI): domain Bacteria; kingdom Pseudomonadati; phylum Pseudomonadota; class Gammaproteobacteria; order Alteromonadales; family Alteromonadaceae; genus Alteromonas; species Alteromonas sp. 07-89-2. Next base: position 881 of record NZ_VTYM01000056.1, read on the forward strand.
TCATAAATCAAGGAAGGTTCTGGGTGAGTAGTTACACAGACTTCAGTATCTTCCCAGTGGGCACTAATCACTATGACTGCATCAGGTTTGGGTAAATCTGTTGATAATGCTTTGAGCGCTTCAATCATTTCAATGTGATAGGCAGGCGTTCTCGCCTCTCCTACTGACTGCATTTCAAGAAGTGGAAGCGGCCCTCCACCATGAGAAATATAAGCGGTGTTAATTCGCACAGGCGGGTGAGTTTGCGTTCGCTGTTGCATAAAACCATACCTTGTTAGATGTAGAGAATACCATTCCTGCATTCCCACGCTTCGCTAGGAAACTTGCCAGCGTCTTATGAGTGGGCAATTATCTATGCGGATTGATATAAGGGCTCCATAGCCATTGAAACCGGCGCATTTTGGCCGGTTTCGTTAGTCGTCGAAATCTCACAACCGCTATTTATCAAGCTTGTGACTAATAAGAGAGTCGATTGAAAATTTACCGCCACCTTGAATAGCTAGCGCACCTGTCGCAGCAAGTAGCGTTAGTGCAAACTCGTAACCGTTGTTAGTCATAAATAAACCGTTTGCTGCATGTACACTAAAAATCGCAATCACCATTGTGAATGCACTTACTAAAGCGGCTGGGCGTGTTAGAAAACCTATAATAAGCGCTAGCCCGCCAAAAAACTCAGCGCTGCCGGCCAGCAATGCCATTAAAAAGCCTGGCGCTAAACCAATGCTTTCCATCCACTGACCTGTGCCTTCTAGTCCATAACCACCAAACCACGCAAAAAGCTTTTGTGCGCCGTGTGCGGTAAGAATAATGCCCACAGGCACACGTAAAACCAAACTAGAAATACTGCTGTTAGAAGTAAAAATGTTTTTCAGAAATTGCTTGTTCATTGTTGAATCCTCAAAGTCTCTCGTAATTGAAAATGTCATATCTAAAAGTGATGAACGCTCCGCCTGACTTCATTGAGTTGGCACAGCGCTAACCTGATGCATATAGAATAGTTACCAACACCTATTGAATAAAGCAGTTAAATATTGAATGATTACCAACAATTTGTTGTTTATAGAGACGAATGGCTAAACGATGGATAAATTATCGCTACTGAAAACCTTCTGCGTTGTTGCGAATGAAGGGAGTTTTACAAAAGCTGCAGAAAAGCTAGACACGTCAAATCAACTCGTAAGCAAGTATGTTGCCGAATTAGAGAAGCAACTTGATACGCGTTTATTCAATCGCACTACAAGAAAAATTCACCTAACCGAGGCTGGTCAGCAGTGTTTGCAACATGCAAATCATATTCTAGAAAGCGTAACCGATATGGAAAGTCAGCTTGGGTTGCTCAATACAGAAGCAAAGGGAGTTCTGCACGTAAGTGCCCCTGTCTCTTTCTCAACATTACATTTAGCGAGTGCACTCAGTGCGTTTCAACAAGCACACCCTCACGTATCGATAAACTTGCAGCTAAACGATAGAAAGATTGATGTGATAGACGAAGGGTTTGATGTAGCAATACGTGCAGGTCACCTAGCTAACTCGTCGCTGGTGGCCAAGAAAATCACAACGATAAAGCTGGCCCTGTGCGCTTCACCAGCCTACCTGGAAAAATATGGCACACCGCAACATCCAGCTGAATTAAAACCTGAACACTATCTTGAGTACTCCTACGTCAACTACGATAACGATAAATCAGCGCTTATTGCGGCGCTCAAAGCAAATGCCCAGACTGTAACGCCTAAGCTAACCGCCAATAATGGAGAAGTCCTAACCAATGTAGCAAAGCAGGGTGAAGGTTATGTACTTCAACCTACCTTCATTGCCGGTGAAGCGCTCAAAAACGGGGAACTCGTGTCCATACTGGACGATTTCGTACCGCAAGCTATCTCTTTGTATGCGGTCTATCCTCATCGTAAGCTCATTTCTAATAAGCTAAGGGTTTTCATTGACTTTTTATCAAGCTATTTTAAAAGTACGCCCTACTGGGACAAGTAAATCGCGGTACGCGTAACGCTTAATTTATATGGTAGAAACGTAACTTCAGTGGATGAGGGATATCAGCTTAATAAATTAAACAAAAACGGCGTGGAGAAACACCTCCGACGCCGTTCGCGTAATAGCATATCTGGTTTCAGTAACGTGAACTTTAAAGGAGTAACCTTACCCTAAAGCCCTCATCACATCCTGAAGGTTTCCATAATCGCGGGAACACCCGGGAACATACCAATTAGTGCCATAACGGTACATAACACCAAAAACGTAATTCCTGGAATTAGCCAACGCCCTGCTTTGCCGAGCTCTCCAGCTCTATCTTTGCACCCAACGAGCCCCAAATTATCCAAAAGCATGGTAAAAGACCATCCGAATACCGGATTAACTAATACAGATGAGATCACTACCAATGCAGCAGACTGGGTCGTTTTACCTTCACGCGTCATTTGCATACCGGCTTCCATAAGCGGCAGAAAGACCCCAACAATAAGCGCTACGCAAAGCACTGGCGGCCAAATTGCTAAATCCATGGGGTAACCCCAAAGTGCCGCTACAACGCATAAAAAGCCAGTAACTAATGCACCACCGGGTATAGGTCTGCGCGCGATTGAAGCCGGAATAATGTAGGTCCCCCACGAAGATGAGATGTTGCCCCCTCCCAGTAGGCTTCCCACTGCCTGACGACTAGATGCAGCAATCATGGTGTCATCTATATTCATGTGCGCTCGTTCACTTTTTTTAGGGTAGCTAAGCTTTTGGAAGACTTGATGGCCTAAGAAATCTGGCGACCACATAGACACAGCCAGCACAGCAAAAGGCAGCACAGCAATGAAATGTGACCAGTCTGGCAGACCTAATTTCCAACCTGTGTCTTCCCCCCACCAATAAGCAGGGTTCAAGTTAGGCATACCCGGCGACGTTGTGAACTCAAATGGCGCACCGAAGGAAAACGCAATGACCGCCGCCATCACCGCACCAAGCGGAATGGCTAGCCAGCGCTTTTGAATATGCTCTAGCCATGCATACATTAAGATAGTGGCAATGATCACCACGAAGGCTAAGTAAGCCATATCGAAGCTTTCTGCCCACGCAAAGAGTTTCTTCACCTGGCCTGTAATGCCAATAAACCCTAAGTACAACAGCAACCCACCGCATACACCGTTACTGGTTAGCCTAGCAAGCACACTGCCGCCCTTCGTTATTCCTAAGATAAAACCAAAGAGTCCAATGAGCAGACCGAGCGCCATGGGATGGCCGCCAGATGCAACAATAAGGGGTACCAAGGGCAGTAAGGGGCCGTGTGTACCTGCTAAATTAGCTGACGGGTTCAGAAAACCGGAAATCAGAACAACGAACAAGACTGCTGCAATGAGTAATTCAAAGCGCACGTTTTCAATGACAAACTCAGGAGATAGCCCTAGCGGTGCTGCGAATGCACCTACTACGGCGGCAACCATAACGATTTTTCCTATGGTCGCCGCCATGCCTGGCACAAAGTCTTCCCACTCAACGCGGTAGTCTTTACCAGGCAGGTTCAACCGCCAACGTTTTGGAGAAAGTATTTGAAGTTCGTGATTTAAATATTCGTCTCTTGATTTAAAACTACTGCTCGGTTTGTGAAGATTTTGATAAGAAGAACTTTCTTGTGACACATAACACCTTTAGATTGCGCGAAGAAAAGCGCAAGCCTAAACATGTGAATGGAATGTAACAATGCGACTGTGGTCTTATACGAAAGTCTAACGTGGAAGACGGGCATAAAAAAACCCGCAACAATGTGCGGGTTTTCATAATATGGCGGAGAGTGAGGGATTCGAACCCCCGGTGGGTTTGACCCCACGTCTGATTTCAAGTCAGGTGCATTAAACCGGGCTCTGCCAACTCTCCTGAAGTGCTGCG
>NZ_VTYM01000057.1:0-4508 GCF_013113925.1 Alteromonas sp. 07-89-2
CCTTAATACGTTGTACTTAATTTCTATTGGATAATAAATAAAAGTAGCACAAAAAAAAAGCGAGCCAAGCTCGCTTTTTAAAAATATCCGTTAAATAGCAAATTAATACTTTAAATTACATGTTCGGGTAATTTGGTCCGCCGGCACCTTCCGGAACTACCCATTTAATATTTTGACTTGGGTCTTTTATGTCGCAGGTTTTACAGTGAACACAGTTTTGTGCATTAATTTGGAACCGTTTTTCACCTTCCTCTTCAATTACTTCATATACCCCGGCAGGGCAGTAACGCTGTGCTGGCTCTGCAAATTTAGGTAAATTAACCTGCAAAGGAATAGACGGGTCTTTTAATTTTAAGTGGCAAGGCTGGTCTTCTTCGTGATTTGTATTAGATAAAAATACAGAAGACAATTTATCAAAGCTTAACACGCCATCTGGCCTAGGATATGAAATCTCTTTTGCATCTTTCGCTTCTTTAAGCTGTGCGTAGTCTTTATGTTCGTCTTTCATGGTGAAAAACAAATTACCATTAAAGATATTTTGCTCTAGCGTGTTAAATGCGCCACCCCAGAAATTTCCGAGTTTGTGGATAGCGGGGCCAAAGTTACGAGAGCGGAACAATTCGTCATATAGCCACGATGATTTAAATTTCTCTGTAAAGCTTGTTAACTCTTTTACTGGAGCCTCAGCATTTTCTGAAATGGCTTCAAAAATACTCTCTGCTGCAAGCATGCCCGACTTCATGGCCGTGTGATTACCTTTAATTTTGGCAAAGTTTAGCGTTCCGGCTTCACAGCCGACGAGTAAGCCACCTGGGAAGGTCATTTTAGGCAATGAGTTAAACCCACCTTTAGCGATAGCTCTGGCGCCATAAGAGACACGTTTACCGCCTTCAAGGTACTGTTTAAATACGGGGTGGTGCTTTAGCCGTTGAAATTCATCAAACGGGCTTAGGTATGGATTGTCGTAGTTTAGGTCTACGATTAGGCCAACGAACACTTGGTTATCTTCAGCGTGGTATAAATAGCTACCGCCTGTTGCATCGTCAAGTGGCCAGCCTGCACTGTGAACCACAAGCCCTGGCTGGTGCTTGGATGGGTCTATATCCCAAATCTCTTTAAAGCCAATGGCATAATGTTGCGGTGAACTGTCTTCGTCCAGCTTAAAGTGCGAAATGAGGTCTTTCCCTAAGTGACCGCGACAGCCTTCTGCAAACACTGTGTATTTAGCGCGTAGCTCCATACCTGGCATGTAGCCGTCTTTAGGTTCCCCGTTTTCACCCACGCCCATGTCGCCGGTAAGTACACCGCCAACACTGCCATCTTCATTGTAAATAACTTCAGAGGCCGCAAAGCCAGGGAATACTTCAACACCTAGTTGTTCAGCTTGTTCTGCCAACCAGCGACACACATTACCCATAGACACAATATAGTTGCCATCGTTGTGCATGGTTTTCGGGGTAATAGCGTTTGGTAACTTTTTCGCTGAAGTCTCATCATTAAGTAGGTAAATGTGGTCTTCAGTTACTGGTGTATTGAGAGGTGCACCTTTTTCTTTCCAATCAGGGAAAAGTTCGTTTAGTGAGCGCGGCTCAAACACGGCACCAGAAAGAATGTGTGCACCTACCTCGGAGCCTTTTTCGACCACACAAACCATTAGCTCTTGGTCTTTTTCATTTGCAAGCTGCATAAGCTTACAAGCCGTTGATAATCCAGCTGGGCCGGCACCGACGATGACTACGTCAAACTCCATCGATTCTCGTTCCACGGGAGGCTCCTTATGTTTGTATTTTTATAATGCACTATTGATGAAACAAATAATGCTTTGTGTCAAAAACATGTAAATTAATTGTCGTTTTGCAAGGTAATGCAGGTTGACGTTTACGTCAACAGTAAGTACATTGCAAAGCAGTTTACGTTAACGTTAACTGGCAGTGTATTATAACTGCTCGTAAACGTGGTGTTAACGGCGTTTTAAGGCTAGCCTTTAAAAAACGTACGTTCCACGGATTCTTTTTTAACGTAGAGCACATTGTTAAAGTTTCAAAAAGCGTGGTGAAGTAATACGTTTTTAATTATTAATAGTTAATTATTAATGAAACGTAATAGACACCGACGAACTCAACAATTGAGGTAAATATGAAAATACTCGTACCGGTCAAACGCGCGATCGACTACAACGTTAAGGTAAGAGTGAAGGCCGATGAGTCTGGCGTAGATCTTACCAACGCAAAAATGGCCATTAACCCTTTTTGCGAAATTGCTGTTGAAGAAGCCGTTCGATTAAAAGAAAAAGGTGTGGCCACTGAAATCGTTGTTGTTTCAATTGGTGATAAGAGCTGCCAAGAACAAATACGTACAGCACTAGCCCTAGGTGCTGACCGTGGTATTCAAATCGATACCGACCAAAATCTTGATTCACTTCAAGTGGCGAAGCTGTTATCTAAAGTAGTTGAAGAAGAGCAACCACAGCTTGTTATTCTTGGTAAGCAGAGTATCGACTCTGACAATAACCAAACAGGACAGATGCTTGCTGCATTAACTGGCATGCCACAGGGCACTTTTGCGTCAGAAGTCGTTGTTGACGGCGAAAAAGTAAATGTAACCCGTGAAATTGACGGCGGTCTTCAAACTGTTGCACTTTCGCTTCCAGCGGTAGTAACCACAGATCTTCGCTTGAACGAGCCGCGTTATGCATCGCTTCCAAATATCATGAAAGCAAAACGCAAACCGTTAGACGTTAAAGCGGCTGCGGATTTTGGTGTTTCACTTGACTCAAACGTTAAGGTGCTAAAAGTGACGCCTCCGCCTCAGCGCGAGGGTGGCATTAAAGTGGCAGATGTTGCTGAGTTAGTAGACAAGTTAAAAAATGAAGCAAAGGTGATCTCATGAGCGTACTCGTATATGCAGAACACGATAATGCAAGCTTAAAGACTGAAACGCATAAGCTTGTGAATGCCGCGCAAAAAATGGGTGGCGATATTCACGTGCTAGTCGCAGGTGAAGGTTGCCAAGCAGTAGCTGAAGCCGCGGCGCAAATTGACGGTGTTGCAAAAGTACTTGTTGCTGACAATGCTGCTTACAAGCATCAGCTTGCTGAGAATACGGCTGATCTAGTTGTAGAACTTGCTGCTGACTACAGCCACATTGTTGCTGCTGCAACCACTACAGGTAAGAACTTCATGCCTCGCGTAGCGGCTTTATTAGACGTAGCGCAAATCTCTGACATCATTGGTGTAGAGAGTGAAGACACGTTTGTACGCCCAATTTACGCAGGTAACGCTATTGCTACCGTACAATCATCTGACGCGAAGAAGGTCATTACTGTACGAGCTGCATCATTTGATGCTGCAACAACAGGCGGCAGCGCAGAAGTTGCAGCAGTGGACGTTGTAAAAGGCAGTGATAAGTCTGATTTCGTATCGGCAGAGCTGACTGAGTCTGAGCGACCTGAATTAACTGCAGCAGAAGTGGTAATTTCAGGTGGCCGTGGTATGCAAAACGGTGACAACTTCAAGCTTCTTGAGGGCATTGCTGACAAGCTAGGTGCTGCTATTGGTGCATCACGCGCCGCAGTAGATGCTGGGTTCGTTCCGAATGATATGCAGGTAGGTCAAACAGGTAAAATTGTTGCGCCTCAGCTATATATTGCTGTAGGTATCTCGGGCGCTATTCAGCACCTTGCAGGTATGAAAGATTCTAAAGTCATTGTTGCTATCAACAAAGATGAAGAAGCGCCAATTTTCCAGGTTGCTGACTACGGGTTAGTAGGTGACTTATTTGATGTACTTCCAGAGCTGGAAAATTCGTTGTAAATCGAATTATAAGGTTTAGCAAAATGAAGATAAAGGCTGCGTATACGCAGCCTTTTTTGTAGGGAATCGTTATAAAATACCTAGAGTAGTTACGGGTATGTTTTTTAATGGAACAATAATTTAAACGCGCACCACTGAGTTGTCTTCTATGCTCACAGGTGAGGGAATATAAGCATCTGCTTCCCAATCGTTTTCCCATTTTTCACCATCAATGAGATAGCGAAACTGGTACTCGTGATCCTTCTCTAAATCCACCGTTAACGTGAAGTCTCCACTTTTCAGTTTCTTCATCGTTAGTGGCTGTGATTTCCAGTCAGTAAAGTCACCACACAACGCTGCTTCTTTGGCGTCTTGCGCCGCTTCCGCATTTAGTCGAAATGTCACTTTGCACAGAGGTTTTGATTTAAGGTATTGTTTCTTAAGACTCATAATGTGTTTTCCCTTCAACGTAGCGAAATCATTCCCGAGGCTACTTCGCATTAAAGACTAAGCTCAAATAACAACCGCCGGTTAACTCATAACCAATGAGTGATTAAATAATCAACGAAAATCTGATAATTATCAATCTTACTTTGTATTCTTTTGATAATTTTTTATATTAGGGCGGCTGATTTTTATGTGTATTTTAAAAACAATTAACAGACACAAAATTTAACAATCTTAAGTGGGCACAATAACCACAAATCAGTACACTAG
>NZ_VTYM01000058.1:0-3810 GCF_013113925.1 Alteromonas sp. 07-89-2
ATAACAAGGCGCTTAAGACCACTCCCTTCGGTCGCTCGGACGCATTTACGCGGGGCGGCTTCGCCATTATGCCCCACGCAACTGCGCCGCTTAGCTTAATGTTATGTACTTAAGGAAATATGAACCTATTATTTGTTTGTTCAGAAAATCGTTTGCGTAGCCCAACCGGTGAAGAAGTCTTTTCTCAATATGAAGGGGTCAACGCAATCGGGTGCGGCACAAATGCAGATGCCGAAACACCGCTTTCAGGCGACCTTATAGAATGGGCCGACGCCATTTTAGTTATGGAAAAAACTCACAGAAACAAAGTTGCCAAAAAGTACAAAGATTTACTCAAAGGTAAAAAACTGGCGTGCTTAGACATACCAGACAACTACGAGCGCATGCAGCCCGAACTTGTTCGCCTTTTAAAAAGTAAGGTCCCAAGGTTTGTACGGTTGTAATTGGCACGTACATAACAACTCAATAAACTCGCTCACTTCGTTCGCTGGGACGCATACACGCAGGGCGGCTTCGCCATTATGCCCCACGTGCCTTCGCCCGTTATTGAAAAGTTATAAGGCGTCAGCCTAAACTTCGTTTGGCTTTATAAAAATCCCAGTACAACTGCCCTCACCTTTTCTAATTAGCATCGCTCTGGCTTGTGGTAGGTTTAAATCCGCCGCAGTTAATTCAAAGGTGGTGTAATAGGCGCTTAATCTTCAAGTTCTTATTTTCAGCCAGCAAGCGCCATTACACTTGATAGCTCAGATGGCGGCTTGCTTCTGTCAAATCAAAAACATTTGTGGACAGTCGTTTTGCTTGTTTGTGTTAACAATCAATCGTATGCTGGCTTCATCAGTTTTTAAACAGACCAAAGGAACTGACTCTGCTTCTAACAAAGCGCTAAAGTCCACTCCCTTCGGTCGCTCGGACGCATTTACGCGGGGCGGCTTCGCCATTATGCCCCACGTAACTGCGCCGCTTAGCTTAATGTTATGTACTCAGGGAAGAAATTTAGATGTCAAAGAAATTATTACTACTTTTAGCCGTTCTAGTTGGTGTCTTTATTTATTCCAAGAACGATCAAAACGTGGAAGTATTGCCACAACCTGCCTTTCCTACGCAAGAAACTCTAATTCAAGCAGACCGTTTTTCATTTCGTTGCGATGGTAGACAACATTGCAGTCAAATGACATCTTATGAAGAAGCAAAATTTTTCTTAGAAAACTGCCCAAATACAAAAATGGATGGTGACAATGACGGAATACCATGTGAAAGGCAGTTTTAGCAACGTACATAACAACCCAATCAACACACTCACTGCGTTCGCTGGGACGCATACACGCGGGGCGGCTTCGCCATTATGCCCCACATGCCTGCGCCCGTTATTGAAAAGTTAGCCACTTATAAGGATATAAAATGACAATACTTCGGATAAGTCGTGACAGCGGCTTTGCGGACAGAACCAGAGACTATACAGTCATTGCCAATGGCAGCACCTTGGGAAAGATAGGGAACGGCGAAACTAAAGATTTTGAAATTGATGCAAATGAGCAAGAAGTATATTTAAGTGTAGATTGGTGCCGTTCAAATAAACTTTCCGTCGTTCCCTCAGAGGATGGAGTTATTCACCTTACAGCCGAATCATCATTGCGTGGTTTCAAATTGTTTTTGGCCCTTGCATACATAGCGTTAATGCCAACCAAGTACATTAGGTTGTTTCAGGCTCATGACTAACAAAACGCTATTGTCGCTCACTTCGTTCGCTGGGACGCATACACGGGGCCGCTTCGCGATTATAGCCCCGTGCCTGCGCCCCAAAGCTTAGCGTTAGAGCTTACGGGATTACTTTAACAAAGGAGAATTAAATGGCAGTTTATAGCCAAGAGGCCACAGAATTAATGTCAAAGTATAGGGAAGCGGACGAAGCAGAATCCGTTGCTATTAAAGCGCTTGACGAATACATGAAAGCTGGAGGCGGTGAACTAATACGAGACTTGTCTGAGAAAATGGAAAGTGCACACGCAAAGAAACTGTCAATTTATAACGAGATGCAAAAATACAGGCTCGACTAACTGGTTGTTTTCAAAGCAGCTCTAACAAAACGCTGTTGGCACTCCCTCCGGTCGCTGGGACGCATACACGCGGGGCGGCTTCGCCATTATGCCCCACATGTCTGCGCCCGTTATTGGAAAGTTAGGCGTCATTTACTTACAGCATGAAAAAGTGGGTTTAACCGTGACATTCCGACTTCAAGGTTGTTTCGTTAGGTTGTCTTTGCGGCTTGCTTTTTCGGTAGTTTCAACGGCTTTAGCAGCGCGCTTTTCATCAATGCCGCAACGCCATCATTCTGCATCTCCAGCTTTCTAAACTCGCTCTTTTATCCAGCAATGCCGTTAACATCTGGCTTTTCGCACAGGGTTGTTTTATCTTAAATTCAATAATTTAAACGCGCGGCCTAATTGGCTAGTGGTGGCAGCAAAGCTGCGTACTCTAAGTTGTACGCCTAACAAAACGCTGTTGGCACTCCCTCCGGTCGCTGGGACGCTAACACGGGGGCTGACTCACTTCGTTCGGATTTTAGCCCACGTGCTAGCGCCCCAAAGCTTAGTGTTAGGCGTCATTTACTTACAGCATTAAAATGTGGGTTCAAACGTGACATTAAAGCATCAAGGCTGTTTCGCTAGGTCGTGTTCGCGGCTAGCTTTCTCGGTTGTTTCAACGGCTTTAGCAACGGGCTTTTCATCAACATCGCAACGCCAACATTCAACATCACCAGCTTTCTAAACTCGCTCTTTTATCCAGCAATGCCGTTAACATCTGGCTTTTCGCACAGGGTTGTTTTATCTTATTTTCAATAATTTAAACAAGCTGGCTAATCGGCTAGTGGTGGCAGCAAAGCTGCGTACTTTCAGTTGTACGCCTAACAAAACGCTCAAGCCACTCCCTTCGGTCGCTGGGACGCTAACATGTAGGCTGACTCACTTCGTTCGGATTTTAGCCCACATGCTAGCGCCCCTTAGCTTAAAGTTATAAGGCGTCAGCCTAAACTGCGTTTGGCTTCATAAAAATCCCAGTACAACTACCCTCACCTGTTTTTATAAGCATCGCTCTGGCTTGTGGTAGGTTTAAATCCGCCGCTTTCAATTCAGAGGTAGTGTAATAGGCGCTTTATCACCAAGTTCTTATTTTGAGTCAGCAAGCGCCATTACACTCGATAGCTCAGATGGCGGCTAACATCAGTCAAATCAAAAACATTACTGCACAGTCGTTTCGCTTGTTTGTGTTAACAATCAATCGTATGCTGGCTTCATCAGTTTTTAAAAAGACCAAAGGAACTGGCTCTGCTTCTAACAAAGCGCTAAAGACCACTCCCTTCGGTCGCTCGGACGCATTTACGCGGGGCGGCTTCGCCATTATGCCCCACGCAAATGCGCCGCTTAGCTTAATGTTAGTTACCACGCGGAAGTTCGAGCCTAATTACGGCAGGTATTTAGTCAGAGATATGAGCGTAAATGATAAATAAAAGTTTTCTGTTGGCTGCAGCTGTTATGGGAATTTATTTCTTAATGTCTGCAATTAACTTCCGGTTCGGCTTGCCGACTACGGTAGTACAAGTCGTCACAGTAATTTGTTTCTTACTTTTTATAGTGATAATTGTTGTAAGTTTATTTTCTAAGAACAAGAAGCTCTAACTATTGTTATGCAATTAAGTATGCGGTAACTAACACATATGAGCCTCCGGGCTGTCAATGAAAAAAGATAGTCCTTTGACCACTATTTCAAGATCAATACCGTTGCCTTTTTAGAACTCGTTTACTTCGTTTG
>NZ_VTYM01000059.1:0-3367 GCF_013113925.1 Alteromonas sp. 07-89-2
TGTTGTGGGGACTTTGGGGTTAGCATGGTGAACACTCCGAATTTCACTATGCCTATTAGATCAAAGCCCCAGACTTTCGTCTAGGGCTTTTTCAACAGTCTGCGGCGCTAATAAGCGCCGTTTTTATTATTGCTCAATATTACGTAAATTACATTTTGTACGCTACGGTAACGTAACCGAAGCGGCCAATGTTGTCGTACGCGCCGTCTATTGAACCCGTGCCTGTCGTGCCTGTCGGTAGCGCACGGTTAAACAGGTTATCAATACCCACGGTTAGGCTAACACCGTTAGCAAAGTTGTAACCCGCGGTCACGTCAGTCACAGCGTATGACGGCAGTTCCATACGGTTGCTCGGATTTGGGTTACGCGCTAACTCTTGGTTGTCGTAAAGGCTTGAACGTTCTAGGTAGCGAGTTTTCCAGCTTGCTTCCCAATCACCACGGCTATAGTTGATGGTGAATACACCCTGCCAATCAGATTCTCCTGCCGTACCTGCGTACTGATAGAATACTTCAGGGTTATCTTGGAATGGGAATTCTTTGCGGTCTTTAAGGTAAGTCGCAATCAAGCTAGTACGGAATGCGCCTTCTAGCGCGTCGAAATCATATCCTAGTTCGAAGTCGATACCCTTGGCTTCTTGACCCGCGATGTTCAATGCATAGCTACGAATCTGAGTGATTTCACCGGTAGTTCCATCACGGTCGATAAGGCCACAGTATACGTTGTTAATACCCGACTCAGAGTCAACACAGCGGTCCAAAATTGTTTGGCCGTCAATAGACGAAATCGCGTCTGTCAGCTCGATTTCCCAGTAGTCAACAGTAGCGGTAAAGCCTTCAAACCAGCTAGGAGTATAGACAACACCTAGTGTTTTAGAGATTGAGCTCTCCGCTTGCAAGTCGATGTTTCCACCGTTTACGCCCTCTAGCGTTGCTGAGTCGTAATCAGAGTTGAAATCTGCAGGGATACCTAACGCTGCACAGTTTGCAATGCGTTGGTCGGCGTTGGCTAAGTCAGCAAGGTTGTCTGTACGACATGGATCGTCTACGCGGAAGAAGGTTTGGCTTGCTTCACCATAAAGTTCACCGATGTTCGGCGCGCGTAGTGCAGATGATTTTGTCGCACGTAGACGTAAATCTTCATACACTTTCCAATCTAGACCAAGCTTCCAGCTTTTCGCGTTGCCAATCGAAGAGTAGTTGGCAATACGCGCCGCAGTATCAAATGTCAGCATTTCTACGCCAGGGAGATCGGCAAGTAGTGGAATAGTAACTTCAGTAAATACTTCTGATACATAGTAATCGCCTTTATCTTCACCTAGGGTGTTGAAAAAGGTACCCGCTGCATTATCAGGTTCTTCAATTTCGCTTTTTTCTTTGCGATATTCAACACCGGCTGCAAAGCCAACGTATCCTGCAGGTAATTCATAAATACCAGAGTTTGCGATGGTTGCGCCAGCGTTGTATTGTTCAATTTTGCTTGTGCCAACTGATGTAGTATTGACGTAGTCAATTGCTTCTTGTGAAGGCTGACCAAAGCCCATAATGTTCAGCGGTACACAGCCGTCATCACTACCAGACGCACAAACAATGTTTCCATCGCCGTCAGTTATTGCGTTAAGTGCATTCTCGAAGTTTTGCAGAACAAGGTTGTTGCGGTTCTCACGCTCTAGTTCTGTTTTACCGTAGTTTACAAATGCCTCGTAGCTCCACTCGTCACCCATGTAGCCTTCGATACCTAGCACGTAGCGGTAAGTTTCACGCTCGTCTGCTTCGGTGCGGCGCCCTAGGTCAGTCATCATGCGGTTAAGCTGAATGCTGTCTAGTTCGTTTTCATCCATGTATGCGGCAACGCTATCATCTAGAAAGGCATTGTTACGATAAATGGTTGTCTCTGAGCCGCCATAGAAGAAAGCAGGCTGGCCCATTGTAATTGCACGAGTACGCGCGTACTTAGCCTGTGCATACACTGTGGTGTCGTCGTTTAGCTCGTAGTTACCTTTTACATTTAGGTTAGTACGATCAAACTCAGGCTGAAGCTGCGTAAACTGGCGCAGGTTAAACGAATCACAGTTTGCGCAGAACGCACCGTCTACTTGATCACCGGTGTAGATTTCGCGAATTGAACCGTCAGCGTTGAAAGTCTGAGAGTTGCCGCCAAAGACGCCAGAGTTGTTTAGTGTGTAGTAGCCCGCATTAGCAGTGTAAAAGTTGTCAGGAAATGCCGTTGAATTTAACTGGTCTTCACTGCGCTCGTATCCCATGATGCTTTCAAAGCTCATATTACGATACGACGTTGCAGTCCAAGGGTTGTCAAGGGCCTCTAAAGCTTCTTGTGAGCTGTATTCGGCTGCAAAAGCAATGTTGCCGCGATCATTGTCGAAGTTAAAGCCGTATGATGCTTGGTATTTGTCGTTCTTATAACCGTTTTCCTGTGCAAAGCCTTGCGTCGCACTCACGTCGAAACCTTCAATGTTCTTTTTAAGAATGAAGTTAACAACACCAGTTACTGCATCTGCACCATAAACCGCAGAAGCACCGCCAGTAACGATTTCTACGCGCTCAATCCATGAAGTAGGGATGGTGTTGGTATCAACCGCTGCAGAACCAGCTGAAGAAGATACGTGACGTTTACCGTCTACCAATACTAACGTGCGGTCAGTACCCATACCACGTAGGTCAAGAATATTTAGACCAGCAGTTCCAATAAATTGACCTGAATTACCCAATGAGAATGTGTTTGCAAGTGAAGGAAGCTCATTAAGCACCTCACCAATGTTCATCGCACCTGAATTAAGAAGTGACTCACCAGAAATGGCTGTTACTGGTGATGGAGCGATAGCGCCCTGACGAGAGATACGAGAACCGGTGACCTGAATTTTTTCAACGTCAGCGCTTTCATTTGTTGAGTCCTGTGCAAGAACGTTGCCTGAGGTCAACGCGACACTTCCTGCTAATGCTAACTGAACTGCAGTTGCAATATTTTTCATGGATTGTTCCTAGTGAATTAGATTTACGTGCTTGTTGTTGGTTAACGCCCCGTAAATAGGCAAGGGCTAGCCAAATTGCATGCGTAGTTTTTACTTATGTTGCAATGGCGCGCATTCTAATTATCTAGTATTAAATAAATCAATTTTTTGCGGTGAATTAAATTCTAGCTATGAAAGAGTTAACTTAATTTTAAAGAATTTATAAATAGTAGGTTTAATTAATATTTTTAAGTTTTGTATTAATAATGTTCAATAATTTTTTTTATATTGACCATGTGGTCGAAAAGTGTCTTTTTAGAGCTCTTATTAAGCGGTTTTCGTCTTGTTTTTCATTTGCTTGTTTAATTTTGAGTTAGAAGGTTTTTGCTCGTATATTGC
>NZ_VTYM01000060.1:0-3313 GCF_013113925.1 Alteromonas sp. 07-89-2
ATGTGTATTAGTATAAAAGTTCATTGAGTTTTCTCCCTTGGTTTGGTCGCCTATTAGGATAAACTCTGTTTATGCTGATAGGGAGGAGGCTCAATGATTATCAAACCACTCAAGGCGCTCGCGCTGCTCACTGGGACGCTAATCCATGGGCTGCGTCACTTCGTTCCTAATTTTAGCCCATGCATTATCGCCCCTTAGTGGGAAGTTATGAGACCAGGAAACTTTTTAAAATGGATGTTGTTTCAATAATTCTTATCGTACTTTGTCTTTTAAATCTAAGTGTCTGTGTTTTTTTGTCACAAAGAGAGGACTTGGAAATTGTCCAAAAAGTTGCTCAGATCATAATAGTCTGGTTTGTTCCCTTTCTGGGCGCTCTTGGTTTATATGCTTTCCACCGAAGCCAAGACAAAGATGTCAGTAAACCTTTTAAGGGAAAATTTGGAGGCGGAGACAATGGTAGCAGCCACACGAGTACCGGAGATTAAACAATATGTCCTCGCGTAACAATACAAAGCACTTTTTGGGTAAGTCACATAACAAGGCGCTTAACACGTTCCCTCCGGTCACTGGGACACAAACACGCAGGCGGCTTCGCCATTATCGCCTGCCTGTTTGTGCCCCATATTTAAGTGTTATGTGCTAAAAGGAATTTGAAAATGCGTCTCTCTTTATTAATTACCTTGTTCTCATTTCAATGCATAGCTGCTTCAAATTCAGAGTTGCAAAAAGAACTTGTCTCCATGGCAAAAGCGGATCAAGAGGTCCGAAATAAAATAGCTTCCATCGGATGGAAAAAAGCGCCTTCTGATCTGCTAGAAAAATTGAGGCTTATCGATGCAAGAAACACCGATAGGCTGAATGAAATCGTTAAAAAGTACTCTTGGGTCACTGAAGACTTAGTCGGTAAAAAGGGTGTCTCAGCCGCATTTCTAATTGTTCAACATTCGCCAGACTACAAATTTCAGGAAGAAATGCTTCCACTTCTAGAGCAATCCTTCTTAAATGGCGAAGGCGTTACTGGTCAGGAGTTTGCCTTACTGACAGATAGAGTCTTAGTTCATCAGAATAAACCACAATTGTATGGAACCCAGTTAAACATCTTAAATGGTGAACTAGTTTTTGACCCGATTTTAGACAAAGAGAGTGTAAGTAAGAGAAGAGCAGAAGTCGGGCTTCCATCATTGGAAGAATACAAAAAAGTAGTTGCAGAGGCTTATGGCATGCCTGTGAAATGAATAGGCACGCACATAACAACTCAATCAACTCACTCACTGCGTCCGTTATTGAAAAGTTAGGCATTCAGGAGGAAACATGAAATTCATCTCTTTTTTATCTTTATTTTTATGGACAAGCCTATCAGTTGCTTCACCAGAATTGGATGAAGCCAAAGCTCTATTGCATACTATGAATGCAAAAGAGCAATACAAAGTTGTTGCAATTCAGGCTAAAGAGCAACTTGATTTAAACTCAGAACAAATGCTTCAATTTTCAGACAAAATCTACGAGGAAATGGCTAGGATATATTCAGAGGTATATACCCAAGAGGAACTGGAAGCGATTAGGCAATTTTACGAAAGCTCTGCTGGTCAGGCATTTTTAAATAAGAAGCCTCTGTTAACTGAGAAATATATGTCAGTTATTAACCAGCTAGCATCAGACTTCGTAGATTGAAATGCCTAACAAAGCGCTAAACTCGTTCCCTTCGGTCACTGGGACACAAACACGCGGCGGCTTCGCCATTCTCGCCGCATGTTCGTGCCCGTTAGCTTAGCGTTAGGCGTCAGGGAGTAACATGCCAAGATTAGATACACGATTAGAAGCAGAAGGCGCCGAATTCTTGGTTCTCGGTCAATTGTTGCTTCAACGGATAGCTTCTTATAAAACATATACGAATATGCCTGGTTACGATCTTGTTGCAACGAACCCAGAATCAAACAAATCAGCCATGATTCAGGTAAAGAGTAGATGGAGAACAGGTGCAGCCGGATTTCCAATCAAAAACTTTGATTGTGATTTTGTAGTAGTTGTCTTGCTCAACCGAGGCTCTAAAGATGGCAAAAAGGCTATCATGCCACCGAGATATTATGTTTTTCCTGTTCAAATTATTCAGAACGCTCCTCGCAGTGATAATTGGGGAAAGGTAAAACTTAAAGACATTCCTAATTATGAATCTTACGAAGACCGTTGGGATCAAATTGGCGCTTTTCTTGGCCAGTCTGCCGCCTAACAAACCAAGTCAGCGGGACAATTACATGCAGGCTCCCGTCACTTCGTTCCGTATTTTAGCCTGCATGTACTTGCCCCTGCTTGGGGCGTTATATTTTTCGGTGACAATTATGGACATAGTTACAACTGGAGTTGCTTTTCTAATAGGTGTAGCAACAGGCGCTGGAGTCACATACTTTGCCGATAAATATACCGATAAGAGACGAAATAAGGAAAAGAACAAACAAGATGCATCTCTTTTTGAAAAAATTTGGAATCAACACCTTCCACTTCTGAAAGAGATGAAAGAAGATTTAGAAAATCCTGATTTAATACATCACCGGAATTTTTATCTACTAGACAGCTCATGGATGTTCAACTTCGATGGTCCTTATCTTGTTTACTACATTGATAAACATTCAAGTCTAGAGCATCAAGTGGCCATCTTAGAGTCCCATGGCTTTGTAACGGAAACTTCGGAGCCCGGTAAAAATGTTCGCAGATTTCAATTTACAGAGCAGTTCGTTGAAAAACTGAGGGCGAAAAAAATATAACAAACCAAGTAAGCGGGACAATAACACGTGGGCTCCCGTCACTTCGTTCCGTATTATAGCCCACGTGTTATTGCCCCTTCTTGGGGCGTTATGTGCTTTAATGGAATATTCCAGTAATTTTCACTTTATTAGCTATCAGGAATGAACTTGAATGGATTCTTATGTCCTCGCCGATATTATAATCAAATGTATCGTTATTCTGGTTGGTGTATACCTTATCTTCCGAGGCAAGAATGCTAAAAATAGTTTAGGTTCTCAAAGAGAGCTGCTGCCTCCAAATACTATGATTATCATAGGAGCTTTAATCTGCGTCACCAACGCTTACTTTATATTTGAGGCTATTTTGTGAACGCACCTAACAAAAAAATTAAGTCACTCACTTCGTTCGCTGGGACGCATACATGCGGGGCGGCTTCGCCATTATGCCCCACGTGCCTGCGCCCGTTATTGAAAAGTTAGGTGCTCTCATGGATATAATAGAAATGGAGTTTCAGGATAGGTTGCCCTTTGGTTTTTCACTCCTCTGTAAAGTAGAAAACGAATTAGTGGGCAAG